>NZ_JBGKAC010000002.1:300000-589226 GCF_041361465.1 Halobaculum sp. MBLA0143 | reverse complement strand
TGGGGTGCTAGAGAACTAACTACCACTTGAGTATAATGGAGGCGAACGGACGTGAGAAAGTGAATACGACAGTTCTAGTGTGACAATACACATACTTTCATTATATGAATAAATATGACACAGTAACTCACACTACCCAACGCCGAGTGCTGCCCTCACCAACTGCGTCTCTGGCTGCCGCCCGTTCGAGTCGCCGTCCTCGCCTGGCCGGCCCGAGTGAGCGTCGAGTCGCCAGCAGAAAGCGGTCCGTTCTCGCGGGGGTGCGGGCAGCAGTCGGCGTCCCGACGGCAGGCCCGCATGCACTTCCAGCCTACAACGTCGCCTCGTCCACTTCGTCCCGCGCAGTCTCCACGGCGTCGATGTCGTCGTCGACGCGGTCGAGTGCGTCCGAGCCCGCCAGCTCCGACATGTAGTCCACGATGTCGTCGACGGCGTCGCGTTGTTCGGCCGTCTCCGCGGTGATCTCGCCGACGGCGTCGGCGATCTCCTGGGCGTCGGTCAACACGTCCGTTGCGGTGGCAGTGCTCTCCTCGATGGAGGCGGCCTGATCGTCCGTCGCGCGGGCGACCTGGTCGATCCCGGTCGCCACCTCCTCGACGGCGTCGTCGATGGCCGCCAGCGACTCGACGGCGTCGTCGATCTCGTCGTCGGCCCGCCGGACGTACTCGGTCGTCGTCTCCGTCGCCTCGACGGTGGCGATCGTCTGCTCGCGGAGTTCGTCGATTTGCGCGGCGATCTCGTCGGTGTGTTCTTTCGTCTCGTTGGCCAGCGACTTCACCTCGTCTGCGACGACCTCGAAGCCGCTGCCGTCCACGTCCGCGCGAGCGGCCTCGATAGAGGCGTTGAGCGCGAGCATATCCGTCTGTTCTGCGATCTCGGCGATCACCTCTACCACCTCGCCGACGGCGTCCATCCGGTCGTTCAGCTCGTCGACCGTGTCGGCCAACTCCTCGGCGACCGACCGTACGTCGTCGACGGTGTCCCGGGCGCTCTCGTTGGCGTCCATCCCGTCGCCCGCGGCCTCGCGGGCCTGTTCGGCCGCCGAGGCGACCTGGTCGGAGGTGGCGGCCACCTCCTCCATCGTCGCGCTCAACTCTTCCATCTCCTCGGCGATCTGCTCGATCGACTCGTTCTGTGTGTCCACCTGCTCGTCCACCTCCACGGCGGACTCGGCGATCTCCGCCGCCGACTCGGACACCCCGTTCACCTCGGTGACGAACCCAGAGACCATCTCCTGGGTGCTCTCGGCTACGTCGTTGATGACGTTCACCAGTTCCAGCACCTCCTCGTCGAGCACCTCGTTGTTGCCAGTGAACTCGACGCGAGCGTCGAGGTTGCCGTCGGTGAGTTCGTCGCCGGTCTCGGCGCTCTGGCGCACCAACGCTCGCATCGCCTCCTGGCGCTCGATCTTCTCCGTCACGTCGTTGACGAGCTGGATCACGCCCGCGAACGCGCCGTCCTCGTAGATCGGCGTCGCTACCGACTGCACGCGAAGCTCCTGGCCGTCGTCGTTCACCAACACCTCGTCGAGTTCGTACGCCCGCTGATCGCGGCCCGATCGCTCGGCGTCCGTCGTCCGGTGTGCGTTCTCCGGGTCGGAGACCACGGCGTCCGCGAGCGTCTCTGTCTTCTCGTCGACACCGTAGAAGCGCCCGCTGTCCCGCTCGCCCAGCACGGACGCCGCCTCGACGCCCGTCAGCTCCGCTAGCTCCTCGTTCCAGCCGATCACCTGGTGGTTCGCGTCGAGCAGGAACGCCGGCCGTGGGAGCGTGTTCAGCATCGCCACCGCACTGATGTCGATCGACTCGTCTGCCGAGTCACGACCGCCGAGGTCCGTCCCGCCGTCGGACCGAATCTCCCTACCTTCACCGTCGGACGCCGACGATCCACCCCCCTGGACTCCAGACTCACGCCGTTCGTTCGACTCCCGCTCTCCCCCACTCCCCGAGTTTTCGTCGGATCGCCCGACGAACGGCAGCTTACCGACGCTGTTCGACATACTCTGAACTACTCTCTCCTATTCTTTAAATTGACCGGAAGTGTGTAGAGAGCGTCTTGAAGGACAAAACTGAACAATTATCTCTACGCGAGCCCGGATCGGCGGTGTCGGTCGGCAGAAACTCCGAGGACGAGCCCAGCGCAGATCAAGTGTCGGTGGAGGAGGCAGACACCGTCGTCGAGTGGGTCGGAGTGCGTCACTCTCTCGTGGCGTTCACGGGAGCGGCCGTCGCGTCGGTGTACAGACACGTCACCCGGAGTCGGTCGGGAGCGGTCGCCGGTCGTGTGTCGGCGCTCCAAGCCGTCGTCGCGTCCGGGTCGAGCCCTCGCGTCGCCGTCTCGAACACTCGTTCGGCCGTCCGGAGGGTGAGGTCCGGGCCGCCAGCGAGGTGGACGAACGCCCCGCTCGCGTCGTCGGGGTCCGGTCCCGGGGCCGTCGCGTCGGGCGCCGTCGCGTCGGCGACGACGGGTGACGGTCGGCGGTCGTCCGGGACGGTGGCGACGACCGACAGGCCGACGCCGCCGGCGCCGAGAATCGTGTACAGCCTACCGTAGTCCAGTCCGACGAGACCCGGCTGCGTGATCGTCGCTGCGAGACGCGCCAGCGCCGCTCCCAGCCGCTCGGCGCCGACCGGGGCGACGACTGTCGTGTCGACTGGCGACGACGGTGCCGCGAGCCGTGCTCGCGTCACTCGACTGGGGTCGCCGCTCCCGACAGACGCGGACGCCCGGCAGAACCCGACGACCGGCGTGTCCGCCGCCGCCGTGTCGGCGACGCTCGTCGCTGTCTCGACGACCCCCGTCGCCGTGTCGGTGGCGCTCGCGGTCGCGTCGGACTGCTCCGACGCCGGGGCGACGACGAGGAACACGAGATCTGCGTCCGCGACCGTCGCGGCGGCTCTCTCGGTGGCGGCGCGCCCCTCGTCCCCGTCGACCGAGGCGACGACAGAACAGTCGTTTCCGTCGACAGCCACTGTCTCGACACCGTCGGGACCACTCGCAGACGGGCGGACGACGGCCGTCGCTCCGGCACCGACGGCGACGACGGCAACCCGCGGCGGGCCGAACTCGTCGTGGTCGTCCGGGTCGTCCCCACGACGCTCGGCTGTCGCGTCGTCGGGCCGGCCGTCCGCTCGGGCGTCTGTGTCCGCCAGTGCCTCCGCGAGGATCTCTCGCACGTCACTACGCCTCGACGCGAGGCGAATAGCAGTACCGACTACGGCCGCAGCGTGTGCGGCGACTCGGGGGGCTGCGGACGCCGACCACGGAGCGACGGCCTCGTCCGTGTCGCCGACTCACCGCGTGTCGACCCGGTCCCCACGAATCGTCGAGTCCTCGTCGACGTAGTACCGGAACGTCTGAGTGAACCAGTCCGCGTGGACGGCAGACGCGGTCGACTCCGTCGGCGGCCGGGTGTTGGAGTACCCCCGACAGGAGACGACGACCTCCCAGCCGACGGCCGTCCGGTCGGTCGACTCCGTCCAACAGCTCAGGGTGACGTTGGAGTACTGACTGTAGTACAGCCCGTTGTATGCGTAGCGGTACTCCACCGTCTGGGCGTACTGCCCGACCGTCTCGGCGGTGAGCCGGTCGGGACGCTCCGGGAGCGTCTTCGGCCCGTCGGGGAGTTCGACGACCCGGTCCGGGAGTGGGGTCGCCCCCGGCGTCGGTGCCGTCGTCGTCGACGACGACGGTGCCGCCGGGCCGGCGACACAGCCGGCGAGCACGACCACGGCGAGACAAGCGAGCGTCGGGAGCCACGCGGTCGGTGAGTGTTCGGAGGGCACGTTCGTGTCGGTCGTGCGAATCGGTAAACGTCTTCTGTGGGTCGCAGTGATTGGGAGTTACTTCCGGCTGGAGTCGTCGTCGTTCGGTAGCGAGGATCGACAGGGCTCCGCACTGCCAGCCGAGTCGAAACCCGAACCGTTGCAGGTCGGGACACGTCGAAATCTGCGACGGGATAAACTTTTGTTCGGGCACGGCTCACACTGCGGTCGTGAGCGTCCCCGACACTGATGAACTCGTTGAGGCGTACTTCGAGCACGCCGACTGGGAACACGAGCGCGAGCGAGCCGAGAACACGAGCGAGGCGGTGCGGACGCTCGCGGAGGCGTTGGTGGAGACCCGCGAGGAGATCGGCAGCGAAGAGCTGACCGTACTGTACAATCTCGTCCAACACGAGAACACCTTCGGACGCGAAGAGAAACGCGAGGCGGTCGAACAGTTCGATCTCGACGACGAGACGCGCGACCGGATTTTCACGTGTTTCGACGGTCCGATCGGGATCGTCGGGAGCGGGACGAACACGGTGAACGTCGATGGTGGCGAGGAGGCGGTGACGGAGTTTCTGCGTGACTTCGTCCGAGCGGCGTCCACCGAGGGGCGAATCGAAGCTGTCGAGAAGTTCGCCAGACGTGACGTGTCCGGGGTACAGGCTGGAATCGTCTCGCCAATCGTGTACGCGATGGCTCCGGAGGAGTTCCCCATCGCAAACTCCCCCGCCCGCGAGGGGATGGAGAAGTACTTCGGCCGAGGGGTGAGCAGTCAGTTGTCGGGCTACGTTAGACCTGGGGACGGAAGCAGAGTTCATCCATCTAGTAGCTACGAGTCTTTTATATCCGAGATAGAGTCTGACGAAAGGTATGGAGATTCGACAGAGTTTCACTTTGTGAGGAAAGACTACGACTTCGATGACAACTACCGCCACCTCGACTACTTCTTCCAGTGGGCGCCGGAGAATCCGACGGGCGACCCCGCAGATCCAGTTGTTCCAGACGTAACACGCGAGCGAGCAGACACCTACTGGGTCACTCAGAGCAACGAACACGAGTTTGAGAACGGCTACCTTCGAGCGAAGCACGACGGCAGGGCCACGCACCGGGCTACCCGCCTCGCTGAGGGAGACTTGATCTTCCACAACTTCGATGGGGAGATCTGTGCTGTCTCACAAGCAACGGGGAATCTACGGATCACTCAGGACGACGGCACAGACTACGAGATCGCACGAGTACGAACCCACAGATTGGATACACCGGTATCAAAAGACGAAATCCTCGCCGCGCTGGACCACGAGCCGTTTCGGCCGGACAAGCACTATCCCGTGAACAGCAACGGCAATCTGAACCAGGGGTACCTCTTCGAACTCTCCCGTCCGGCCGCGAACTGGCTGCTGGCGGAGTTGGGGGTCGAAGATCCGGATTGGGAGACGTTCGAGTGGCCGCCGTCGGGAGTCGACACGGACGGGACCGACCCGAACGGCAGCACCGACGACGACGCCACTGACACTATCTCGATCCCCGATTCACCCCCAGCGCGCCACGAGGAGATCGCCCGCCAACTCGACGCGACGGGCCAGGTCGTCCTCACTGGGCCGCCCGGGACAGGGAAGACCCACACCGCGACGACGTTCGCGCGGTGGTGGGTCGACGACCGGACGGACGAGCCGACGGAAGAACAGGTCCGAACCGTCACCTTCCACCCCGCGTTCGCGTACGAGGACTTCCTAGAGGGACTGACGGCGACGACCGTCGACGACGACGGGAACGAGCCTGGAGCGGACGCCGAGGCCGACGCGAACGCCGGCGCCACGGGCGTCACCTACGAGATCGAGCCGGGACTCCTGCGCGAAGTCGCCGAGGACGCCCGGGCAGCGTACGACGAGGCGGTCGGCGACGACAGCGACCCGAGCGACGCGCCGCCGTACGTGCTCGTGATCGACGAGATCAACCGCGGCGACCTCCCACAGGTCCTCGGCGAGGCGATCACGTTGTTGGAGCCAGGCGAGCGTGACCGTCACGAGGTGTCGCTGGCCCACTCCGGCGACTCGTTCTCGCTGCCGCCGAACCTCTATCTAATCGGGACGATGAACACCGCCGACCAGTCCATCGCGCTCGTCGACGCCGCGCTGCGCCGGCGATTCCGCTTCCTCCGTGTCTCCCCGGAGCCCGAGCGGGTGTTGGCGCTCGAACTTGGGGGGGACGAAGGCGACGTTCAGACGCCGTCCGCGGTGGTCACCGACGAGTCGGCGTCGGACCGCGACCGGCTGCTCGCGGCGAGCGTGGCGGCGCTGGCGGCGCTGAACGAGCGAATCCGCAGGGACGCCGCCCGACTCGAACGCGGCCAACAGCTCGGCCACACCGCACTGCTGGGTCACGACGACGCCTGCGCCGTCGCCGACGCCTGGCAGTTCGAACTGTTGCCACAGCTGGCGGAGTACTACTACGGTCAGACGGACGCACTCCGGCGGGAACTGTTCGAGGACGGCGGAACAGATCTGTTCGACTGGGGGCACGGCGTCCCGGTCGATCTCGACCTGGAGACGCTGTACGAGTCACTGTGCGAGATTGGTGGCACCGACGGCGACGACGCCGTGCCACTCGACACTAGCGTGGGCGACGGCACAGCGGCAGGGGGCGCGACGACGGGCGACGCATCAGAGGCGACGGAGAACGCCCCGGTAGACGCGACGGCCGACGACCCGACAGCGACGAGAACGACCCCCGATGAGTGAGTCGCCGCCGGACGTGTCGCTCGCGGAACACGACGAGCGCGAACTCGACGAACTGCCACGGGCGGACGCGGAGGCAATCGAGGATCTCCGCGTGGCCGACACGGAGGCGACGCCGTTGTCGGTGGCCTACGATCGTCGGGACGGAGCGTTGTCGGCGCGGCTCCACAGCGGTTCGGCTGTCGGCACGGTGCGGCTCCCGAGCGGCCGTCGGGTGACGGTCACGCCGAAGGAGACCGTCGGCCGACTGCTGTGGCTGTTGGTGTACGCCCACGACACGCCGGCGCCGACGCTGTCGACGCCGGCGGAGTTGGGGGACGGCGCCCAGTTCCACCGCGTGCTGGCGGTGTTGTTCGAGCGCGAACTGCAGACGGTGTTGGCCCGCGGAGTCGATCAGACGTACACGGACCGCGAAGGGGTCTGGGACCAGATTCGAGGCCGACTGGACCGCCAGCGACAGCTCCGGCGCCCGACCGGTCCGACGCCGACGACGTTCGCGGTCGACTACCGAGCGGCGACGACCGGAACGACGCTCAACCGTGTGGTCGCCGTCGCGGCGCGTCGCCTCCGGCGGCTGCTTGCGCACGGCGACGGCATCGCCGACGGGACGGCGACACGGACCGACCAGATCGCGGCCAGGCTCACACAGACGGCGCGGGCGTTCCGTGACCGTATCGACGGCTCGGTGCCGCGGACGGTTCCCCCGGACGCAGTCGAACGGATCGAACTGTCGCGGCTCACCGACCACTACGACAGGCTGTTGGCGCTCACCCGGACGGTGCTGTTGGGAGCGTTCTTCGACGACCTCCAGCCGGGCGACCGCCGGGCACGAGCCCTGTTTGTCGACATGAACGCTCTGTTCGAGCGGGTGGTTGAGCGCGCGACTCGCGCGGCCGTCGCCGACCGCCCGTACACCGTTCTCGGGCAGGAGACTCTGCCGGCGCTCGTCCAAGGGCCTCACGGCGGCGACACCGTCCGCCCGGACGTGGTCGTAGCGCGCGAACGTGATGCGAGCAACAACGGTGGTGACGGCGGCGACGTCCCCACGCCCGCAGACCGTGCCGTCGCCGTGGTGGACGCGAAGTGGAAGCCCGGCGGCGTGTCCGGCCGCGACGCGACCCAGATGGCGGGCTACTGTCTCGTCACCGAAGCGCCCGGGGTGTTTGCGCTGCCGGCGACGGACGACCTAGACGACGCTGCGAACGCCCCCGACGAGCCCTCGATCGTCGCTAGCGAACACGAGATCCACAGTTGTAGGCTCCCGACCAACGAGGAGCCCGAAACGCTGGAGACTTACACCGAGGGAATCGAGGCCGCGGTAGCGGATCGTCTCGCGGCGGTGCTCGACGAGTGGTGATCTCCGGTTTCAGAGGTCCTACCGCTCGGAATACGCCGCACAATTATACTCTCTCGCTATCGAGACTGATGCAGTGGTACGGGCTGAATCTTGGGACGGCGCGCTCTACGCCGCCGGGAAAGCGTACGGCGAGAAAGTCACGGTGCTGAAGACGGCTGTCGGGCCGTTGTCGTCGTGGTTTGAGCCGTCACCGTTGTCGCTGTGCGCTAACGAGGTGTACCGCGACGACCAGCCGACGGACAGCTTTCAGGTCCGGGAGTACGACGACCGCTAGACGGTGCAGTCGGACGAACACAACCCCGACGCAGGAGTGCCGTGTTGCACGCCGTTACCGACGCGACGAAGTACACGCTGTCGGTCGGGGGCGTCATCGCCGCCAGCGTGGCGGTGTGGAGTGGTTGAGGAGAGTGGGCAGTGTGTCGACGACTGCGAGCTCCCGATGGTGTGAGGTTTCGAACTGATCGAACCTCGCAGTGAGGTTCCTGGTCGTTTTTCCCGTCGTATTTGTGACCGGAATTCGAAACTGGAGCCGGTGAAGGCGATACTCCAAGGAGAGGTCCACACCTCTTCAGCCGACCGAAAGTCCCTCGAATCTCAGTTGGACAGGGATGTCGACGCGTTGTTCGTGGAGCGTCGGGCGGACTCTGTCAGTCCGGAGTGCTGGTCTCTGGGGTACGTGGTCTTCCTGACCGGAGTCTTCACGATCTACTGGGTTCAGGAGGTTCTGCGCGACGAGCCAGATGTCGAACAGCTCTCGTCGGTCCCCGTTCACGACGAGATCGACACTACCATTCCGGTACTGTACGATCGATTTCCCCGAGTCTGGATCGCTACTGTTGGACTACTCTCACTCGTGGCACTGTCGCTTGCGCTGTTCGCGCCGAGCTTCGGCCCGCCGTTGATAGAAGTGTCACCGGCCACCTCGGCGGTCTACACGGTGGTGGTGAAGTTCGTGATCCTCGGTGGCACACCGGTGTTGTTCTCCGGGACCCTGATCGGACTCGACCTGAGGCGTCTCGGGAGCCGGGACCGGGACATGGCAGACAACATCGACAGAATCGCAACCGAGAACGGTTACGAGACCGTCGTCGTGTCTTGTGGGGAACGACACCTGGAACAGCTCTCTGAACTGCTGGAGGAGAACGGCTGGGAGATCGAAGTGAGCAACACCAACCACAAACTGCGCACGCGAATCTGAGGCTCGACTCTCAGGATCACTCGGTGTCGAGCACAGTGGTACCCAGAGACGAACGACAGCCTCTGAGCGGTCTCGCACAGTTCCACCCCTCGCAATGCCCCGAGGGACTGAATACGTCGCCGCCCACAGGACAGTCCGTGACACGAACTGTCGTCGTCGCGGGCGTCGGCGAAGGGCTCGGCTCCTCACTCGCGTGGGAGTTCGCAGAGGCGGGCGACCGGGTGGCGATGCTCGCGCGCTCGGAGGCGTTCCTGGAGACGCTCGCAGACGAGATCACGACGGAGACGGACGGCGAGGCGTTGGCGGCGCCGACGGACGTGAGCGACACCGAGGCCGTGGCGGCGACGTACGACACGATCCACGAGCGGTTCGGCGGCGTCGACGTGCAGATCAACAACGTCGCCGGCGCGAACGTCGGCGGCGACACCCTGTCGACGACCCGCGCGGAACTGACGGAGGCGTGGAGCGTCCGAGTCGCCGGGCAGTACCAGTGTGCCCGGCGGGCCGCCCAAGACATGGCCGACGGCGACGGCGGGACGATCCTCTGGACCACCTCACAGCAGGCGCGGGTGCCGCGCGGCAGCGTCGCGTCCGTCACCGCCCGCCAGGCCGCTCGCGGCACCGCACGGGCGATGGCCGACAACCTCGGCGAGCACGGCGTCCAGTCGATCCACGTCGTCGTCGACGGCTGGATCGAGAACCCCAGCCTCCGAGAGCGCTACCCGGACCACGACGACTGGATGGACCCCGACGAGATCGCCCGGCTGTACCGCGACCTCGCGGACGACCCCGAGACGGTTCACGCGAGCGAGATCGACCTCAGACACCCGAACGACGAACTGCGGTTCTGATCGGGGCGTGGACCGTCACGGGTGTAGACGCCACCCTCGCGGGCCCGGTCGACGACGTGGTCGTGAATTCGGCGGGCGAGCCGACGTATCGGCTCTCCCCGACGGGCCGTCGGACGTGTCGGCTTCGAGCTACTCCTCGTCGGACGGCAGTTCGTCGTGTACGACGCGACCGTCACTGTCTTCTGAATCGTCGCCGGTCCCACCCTCCACACCCCCCTTCCAGGGTGTGACGCCGTGGTCGCGCAGCAGCGTCCGGATCTCACCCCGGGGCACGTCTGCGAGTCGGGCGGCGCCGCCGCGGGTCATCGTCCGAGAGGCGGCGTACCGTTGGGCGGCCGCCGCGTGTCGGACGGTCTCGTGTGCGTCGAAGAACTCGACGACGGCACCGTCCAACACCTCGACGACGGCCACGGCGTCGCGCCACCTCAGGCTGGCGGCCCCGACGGCCAGCGCGGGGACGTCGCGGTCGACAGCGGCGACCGGGCCCAGAGAGGCACACGGCGCGACAGTCGGCCCGGCGGCGTCGGCGTGTGTCGCCCGGAGGTCCGCGACGGCGGTCGGGTCGCGCCGCCCGGCGAGACGCAGGAGGTCTGCGTCCGTCGCCGCCCCCGAGCAGTGTCGCTGGACCGCTGCGGCCTCGCGGAGCCGGTCGTGTTCGCGGAAGAACCGCCGGACTGCTCGCGCGAGGACGTGCGCCTCCGACCGGAGTCCCGGGAGATCGAGACGCGCCGCACCACGGACGAGCGCGCCGACGTCGGTCCCGAGCGCTGCGAGGAGTTCGTCCACAGTCGGTCGTCTGTGGCGACGGAATTGAAACTGTGGGTGGGTGTTCGCGGGCCGGGACGGGATCACGACGGGCGTGAACACCCCGGAACGGACCGAGTACCGCCGTCTCGGTGACACCCCACTGGCCGACACGAGAGCGTATTTGACGACCGTTCGAACCACTGGTACCGTAAGTGCCTAAGTATGTGACGTGCATACACCGGGATGACGATGAACAAGAAGCTCCTCCCGTTGACACTCCTACACGAGGCGGAGACAGACGAGATGGACGGGATCACACGGTTCCAGAAGCTCGTCTTCCTCGCGCAGGAGGAGGGTGAGATCGAGGAGGGGTACGATTTCGTCCCACACAGCTACGGGCCGTTCTCGAAAGCGCTGTACGACGACATCGACCGACTCGTCGACGAGGGGTTCGTCGAGGAGGGAGAAGAACAGACGGCCGAGAGCGCGGACAACGACAAGCAAGTCTACCGATTGACGGAGGACGGTCGTCAGGTCGTCGAACACGCCGCGAACGGCGGCGACGAACTCGACATGCCCGAGGAACTCGAAGCGAGCGTTCGAGCGACACTCGGTGATTACGAAGATACCGATCTCTACGAACTTCTGAAGTACGTCTACAGCGAGCACCCCGGCATGGCGAAGAACAGTAAGCTGAACATCTGACTTCGAGGCCTGCGACTACGGCCCGTCGTCTATCTCGCCTGTCTCGCTCGCCTCTCCCAGCTCTCCGGTCTTCTCCACATCGTTCGGTCCATCTGCGTCGCTCGTCCGGCCGGTGTCACCGGACTCACGGACGGAACGGAGTTCGTCCATTTCCTCTTCTGCTTCGTCTGTCGTCGTCTCCTTCGAGGACTCCTTCGCGGTGATTCTATCGGCGTTCGCCAGCCCCTCGAACTCGACGTGAACAATCTGTTTGGCCTTGACGAGCACGCCGTCCTCCCATCGGTACCGCTCTGCCGCATTTCCGTTGTCGCTGTATCGTACGACCTTCGGTTCGTAGAGGAACACGTCCCCGTTCAGCGACACGTCCTTCTCGTCTTGGACCACTCCCCTGATTTCGTCGCTGGCCGTCGTTCGAAGTCGAACGACGTATGCACCCGAGTCGTCGACACGAGACACCATCCGCTGGTACGCCTGCCACGTCCGATTCGAGCTGAACGTGTCGTACAGGAAGCCAGTATGGTAGATGAGAGTACCGCCGAGAAGGTTGAGCAAGAAGAGCATCGTGTACGAGAGGATCAGTACGTCGAGGTTTCCAACGATGGCTTCTACGTCTGCGAACTCCATCGTTCGAACCTGTCTGTGGTGTACGAACCTCAGGACCCCAATCGCCAGAGACTCGATCAGATAGAACCCGACGAGTGAGCCGACGGCCAAGCCGAAACTGGCGACGACAGTGTCGATTCGGCCGAGCCAGTCGCCCCGCCTGGAGAGGCGAAGAGCGAGCTTGATCCCCGCCAGCCCCGGCAAAACGAACAGAATCAGCCCAACGACACCGATACTTGGAAGCGTTGGCGATGCCACTACTTGTAGTCTGAGACAACTAGATTAATGAAAGTTCCCGTTCGTCTCCTACAGGAGATTTCGTCCACTTCGCTGTCACAGACACTCACGTATTTAAGCTGCAGAACAGATATGCGACTGGCTGCGGTACGCGACGGTGTGACGGACGACACGAGCGCGTTGGGCGAGTGGGTTCAGCGGCGGACGACGTTCCAGCGCGTCTACGACACGGTCGTCGGGACGACGGAGTACGTGCCGGTGGAGACGGTTGCCGAGCGAGCCCACTCCTCAACGGCGGCGCGAGACGCGCTGGCCCAGCTCGTGGAGGTGGGCGTCGCCAAACGCCGCGACGGACGGTCGGCGACGTACCGCCGAAACGAGTCGTACCTCACCTGGAAGCAGGTGGAACGGCTCGCCACGGAGACGAGCGAGGAGACGCTGCGGTCGCGGCTGGCGGAGCTGACGGAACGGGGCCGGGAGTTCCGGGAGCGGTTCGACGCGCTGGCGCCGGACGCCGTCGGTGCTGTCGGGACACCGGTCGACGACCACAAGACGGTCGAAGCACGCTGGGAGGCGATGTCGGAGTGGGAGACCGTTCGCCGGGACGTGCGCGTGGTCCGGCGGGCCGTTGACCGAGCGCGTCGGGGGAGTAAGGCGCCGGCGTGACCGACTCGGAGGGTGACGACGAACAGACGGAGGACGATCCGAACGACATGATAGGGGAGCGCAATTGGGGTCTTCAGGACGCCCAAACGCGAGTCGGGAAGGTACCCTGGCTGGTGATCGCGGCCGTTCTCGCCGTCTCGGTTGCCACCGCAGCCGCTGGGCTCTATCTCGGAACACCAGACGACAGGACGCTGCGAGCGTTCCTCGGGACGCTCGCAACCGTCCAGAGTGGCGTACTGGCAATTGTCTTCTCTGTCGCGCTCGTTGCAATCCAGCTCACGACGCGCTACTCCTCCCGGATCGGGCCGTTGTACACCCGATCGCCGGCGCTCCGGTTCACCTTCTTCGTCTTCGTGGTTTCCGTCGGGCTTGATGTTGTACTCCTGTTCAACATGCCGCTGAACGGAACAGTCTGGTACCGCGGCTGGGTGTACTTCGCCGGAGGACTTGCGGCGGGTGCCGCCATCACGCTGTACGAGTTCGTCCGGCGCCTGACCGCCACTGCGACCCCCGAGGGGATGGTTAGGCTGTTCGAGCAGGATCTCGACACGGAGACGTACCTCGGCCAGGTCCAGGAATTCGACGCGGGTGACCGCGAGACGCACCCACTCCGACCACTCCACACGATGGCGATGGCAGCCGTCTCGGAACACGACACCGCAGCAGCCGAGACGGCGCTCTCGAAGGAACGAGAGCTTGCGATTCAGCATCACCGGTCACTTAGTGAGGAAGGACGGCTCGGTAATCTCGACCGCTCGGTGAAACGGAAGCAAATGAAGCCTGTCGTTGCCGACCACTTCCACAATTTCCTCTTCCACGCCGACGAGCGAGACGAGTACAGTCTGATGCGGCAGACAATCGAGGCACAGAGAGAGATCGGCGCGTACGGAATCGAGGTGGGTGACGAAGCGGTAGCTAGAACGGTGATCCAGGCCCTCCGAGGACAGGCTCGAAAAGCAGATCCGAGTGAGCAGACAGCCGTACAGAGAGTTATCTGGAATGAAGCCGGAGAACTCCTGAAAGAGGCTGCTGCACACAGCCAGACCGAGGCGGTGCGAGAAGCTACACGTGGGTTCAGGAACGCTCTCGCCGGACAAGTCTCCGGAAACATGACCGACGAGAGGCTCGACGACGTTACGAGAGAGGCTTTCAACAGTTTACAGACCAGTTTGTCTCTTCACCTCAAAGCGAACGGGCCCGTGATCGGTGATGCCGAGCGTGACTGGGCACGGACAGCAGTGGAAGACGGTAACGAGAGTATCGAGATAGCCCAGCACCTCCTCAGTGCGTATCGTGAGATTACGGGCGCAGTCGTCCGTGGACACAAAAACCACGACGAGAGTTCCATCGACCCTGCTCACGTTCTGGGACACTGGCGCGAACTGTGTACGAAAGCAGCCGAAGAAGCCGGTGGGGAGTTCACCACTGCGACGTGCAGGCTTCTGATCGAACTCGTCCTGATCTACGGGGAGGGAGAACGCTTTCTCGTCCGTGTTGCGAGTGAGACTCCCGAACACGTCGAATCGGCCTTCGACCAGATTCTCCAGTACGAACCGAGAGATCCAGACTCTGAAAAGCCAGACCCGTGGTTGTACAAAGTCGACGGAGAGTACTATCGGAGCGGGATCAACACGCAGCGACCACCTCTGAACGTCCGCGACGACTACCCCGAGTGTGTCGAGACTCTTCGTGAGACCGTGATGGAACAGGCAGAATACCAAGACGAGTCAACGGCAGAGTGACACCGTCGGCACCGACCACTGCGACGGGAGAATCACCCCCTCCGTCGACAGACGAACTGGAGCGTCGTAAACCGATAGCAGGCGTGACGGTGACCTCTACGGCGACTCTCCTGCTACTCTGCCGCCCCTTCGTCGCCGCCGTCGCCGACCGCCTCCTCTTGTTCGCCGAAGTCGGTCTCGGGTGCGGGGCCGTCGTAGCCGGACATGCGGTCGGCGCGTTCCTCGTAGACGACGGCCAGCGCGCCACAGACCAACGAGACGCTGCCGAACAGTGCTCGCCGTCGCTCCTCGGCGACGACCGCCAGTGCCGCGAACGCGCCCGTCAGCGCACCCAGTGTGTACGCCCGGGTTCGATCCTCGGAGAGGCTCACGCCACCCCCTTCTCTCCAGGGGGGTTTGACTTCTCGGGATTCTGTCGAGCGAGGGGACGGCCGCGAGGGGGTGTGTCGGCGCGTCAGTCGTTAGCCACGCAGCACCAGACACGGTAGCGTCGGGGAGACACACCGGGCGAGAGCGTACCCGACACCGGCGTAGCCGTCTCGGAGGGTAGGATCGACGACTCCGCTGGCGTCCGTCGGGAGCGTGTACCGACCGTCGCGGACGACTCGGGTGAGGAGTCGATCCGCGGTCTCGGCAGCGGCAGTTTCACGCCCTGCGGCGATCTGGAGAGTGATCCGGCCGGCCGTCCCGCCCCGGTACTCGTCTCCACGGCGTTCGCTGGTGGGGGAATCGAACGTGACACCGGGGAGCCTGGCGTCAAGTCCGACCTGGGTTGGTGCGTCCGGGGGCTGTTCCCACGACGCGACGGTCTCGGCTGCCGCCTCGCGGAACCGCTCACAGCCAGTCTCGGCCCATGCGTGTGCGAGGGCGTACACGACGCCGCCAGAGCCTCGATCGTACGTCGGGGGAGCACACTGCCACTCCTCACTCCGATCAAGCAGTCGGTCGCCGAAAGCGACCACCTGCGACCGAACACGCTCGTCGTCCGTCGCCCGGGCGACACCGGTCGCGGCAGCAACAGTTCCGGCAAGGCCACCGTCCATCACAGAGGAGGGCCCGGGATCGGCCGCCCGAGCAAACACTGTCCCGGTCGACAGTATCCGGTCGTCGTTCAGGAGAGAGCCGGCGACGACCAGTCCGTACCCGATGGTCGCCGGGTCGTCGAGAGCGTCCGCCGTCGCTGTCAGGACTGGGTCAAGGAGCGACCGCGTCCGGCTGTAGTACGCTCCGGTCCCGTCGAGAGCGGACAGTGCAGCACCGAGGATGGCGACGCCAGTTCGTCCGCGTTCGAGACCCAACCCGACGCCCGCGACGGTCGGTAGTCGTGTCGCTGTCGGGTCGAACCGACTCCACACGTACGACCGGCCGGCCGGTGTCTCTCCGGCGGCGACGGCGCGCTCGAACGACGCCTGCGCGGCAGTCGACGGTGTCGTCCAGTCGGCATCGCCGGAAGACGGAGGTATCGTCTCGTTCGTCTGATCGTGTGGGTCGTGAGCGGTCGTGTGCTCGCCGAGCGGCTGTCTGCCGTCCTCGCCCAGCGCCGCACGGACGACGGCAACCTCCTCGGCGAGTCGACGGTCGTCGCCACGGGTGACCCGTGCACGCGCTCTGTCCAGTCCCGACACGTCGGCGAGATCACACAGCGGGACACCGTCGTGTTCGACCACCGTCGCGTCCGACCGACTCGTGAATCGTGGGTGGTCGAGCCGCTTCAGCGCCGTCCGCTCGGCGTTGAGCACTGAGAGCGGGTGTCGGTCGGCCGTGCCGTCGAACGCAGGCACGGTGAGCCGGTCGAGGACGACTCCGAACCGGGCACCGTCGGCCAGCGTGGCTGGCTCACGCAGCCGGTCGAGTATCCGGCGGTACGATCCAGTCGGTCGGTAAACGAACCGGACGGGCAGCCCGCCGAGGTGATCGGTCAGCGGAGTGTCGCCGGAGAGACACTGGGCACGCACCGCACGGTGAGTGCGTTCGAACCCCGCGACGACGGCGTCGACGTACTCGGACGGGAGTGCTGGCTCACCGTCGACCACGGGCGCATCGGCGGCGACGCCGTCGAGGTCGCGGGTAACCGTCTCCAGACACATCGCGTCCGTGGCGACCGCTCGGACGACCGTCTCCGTCCTCGACTCCTCGGTGTCTGGCGTCGGTGCCGCAGATGGTCCGACGGGGTTCCGGTTCAGCGATCCCTCCTCTGTCCGAATCTGGTACGGCAGCATCGCCGTCGACAGCGGCGTCTCGTCGACGGCCCGTCCGAACCCCCAGTCGTACGGCCGTCGGTTCGGGTCGAGGTACGGGTGACAGATCGTCTCGGCGTCGACGAGTGCTGGACCGTCGTCGGTGGCGACGACGTTGTCGGTGTGACAGTCCGTCGTCTCGGTGAGTCGAGCGAGGCAACACCGAGCGCCGAACTGACGGTAGTAGCGCCGTGCCGCCGTCTCACCCGTCGGCGGATCGGTATCGAGCAGAGATGTCCACCCGTAGCCGTCGCGGACGAGGCACTGCGGCTGTCGGAGTCGCGGCAGGTCACCGTCGGCCGCCAGATCCGTGGTGAGTGCTGCAAGTGCAGCCTCTGGTCGAACCGTGCGCGGCTTGTAGACGACGGTGACGCCACACTTGAACTCGACCCGACGGGTGACACGGCCGTCACCGTGTCTGTCGCGGGTGAGAGGTCGAACGGCAGTGACGCGCCCGAGAGCGGAACGGTCCGCGAACTGCTCGGCCAACGCCGCACGGTCGTCGTTCAGCCGCTCGGCGAACGTCACAACTGCACTGCGCCACTGTCGCACCTGCGTCGACAGCAGGCGTCCGAACACGGGGTACGTCAGACACAACTCGACGAGTCCGTCGTCGAGGAGATACGCGAGGAACTTCTCGTACACGGCCGTCTCCGGCTCACTGTCGCCGCCGACCGACGCCCGGGCGTCCGGCGCGTGACGCCGTCTGGCTCGGTCAAACTGCTCGTACAGGAGTTGCAGAGAGTTTCGTTCGACCCGCGACTGCAACGCAGCCGCGAACGAGTCGACAGCCGACTCCGACAGCGACAGCGTCGGGAGGCCGTCTCTCGCCTCTGCCGCAATCGCGGCCGTCAGCGATCCGAACGGGCGCGGCGGGCCGTCGACGTGTGGTCGGTCGTCGTTGTCGTCGACGGTGTACGTGTCGACGGTGTCAGCACCGTCGACACGGAGGTCACGGGCCGTGACACCGGTCACCACCGTCTCCAACCGAGTGATCCACTCAGGCACCTCCGCGGCCTGATCGACTGCGGCGGCACGGCGACACTCCGCCCGTGTCGTCTCCAGCAACTGGAGCCGCTCGTCGAAGGCACCGCCGTACATGGCCGCCCAGTCGTCGACAGCCGGCGCGTCGGACGCGGGCTCGTCGGCGAGCAGTCCTGCCTCGAGACGCTCGGGAATGGTCGCCGCCTTGGCCGCGAGCCGTCGTCGTTGGGTGGGGGTGAATCCGCTCACTGCGACGCCTCACTGCTGTTGTCCGTCACCAGTCCGCCGTGCCGAGAGGCTCGTGTCGCTGCCATATCTGTAACTATTTGACATCTCGTATCAACTTTTTTCCTCTGCTCTGAACAATCACCAACACTGAGACGAAACCGACCCTGCCGGGTGCGGGTGGTCTCGCCTCGTCGTGACACAGCACCGTCGGGGACTCCCACCGGTGGAACAGAAGATTATAAAAATGAACGTAGAGTAGATGTGTCACTGTGGCCAACGACAAAAACGACAGCCGGGCGTTCGACCACCGAGAGGTAGAGACAGAGTGGCAACGAGCCTGGGAGACGGCATCAGCGTTCACTGTCCCGGACGACATCGACGATCCGGCGTACGTGTTGGCGATGTTCCCGTACACCTCCGGGAACCTCCACATGGGTCACGTCAGGAACTACACGATCACCGACTCGTACGCTCGGTTCGAGCGGCTGCGAGGGGAAGCAGTGCTCCACCCGATGGGGTGGGATGCGTTCGGACTCCCGGCGGAGAACGCGGCCGAAGAACGCGACACGGATCCACGGAGCTTCACCGAGTCGTGTATCGACTCGATGCGCGAACAGCTCCAGCGGATGGGGTTCGGCTACGACTGGGACCGCGAGGTGAAGACGTGTAACCCGGAGTACTACCGGTGGAACCAGTGGCTTTTCCGGCGGTTCTGGGACGCTGGGCTGGTCGAGCGTCAGGAGACGGAGCTGAACTGGTGTGACTCCTGTGAGACCGTCCTGGCGGACGAACAGGTAGAGGGCGACGACGAGCGGTGTTGGCGGTGTGATACGCCGATCCGACAGCGAGAGCTCGGACAGTGGTTCTTCACCATCACCGACTACGCCGACGAACTACTCGCGGAGTTGGATCGGCTGGACAACTGGCCGGCGAACGTCCGGGAGATGCAACGCAACTGGATCGGTCGACAGACGGGCCACATCCTCGGTCTCGACACCGAACACCCGGACGGGGAGACGACAGTAGACGTGTTTACGACGCGGCTGGACACGCTGTATGGCGCGACGTTCGTCGTCCTCTCGCCGGGCCACCCGTTGGCCGAGCGGCTGGGCGAGGCGGACGAGGCCGTCGCCGACTACTGCGACCGTGCGGCTGCGAGCGACGACGGGCTCGCACAGACCAGCGGGGTCGAGACCGACGCGCGGGCGATCAACCCCGCGACCGGTGAGGAGCTGCCCGTGTACGTCGCGGACTACGTCTTGGACGATGTCGGGACGGGTGCGATCTTCGCCGTCCCGGCGCACGACGAACGCGATCACGCCTTCGCCGAGGCCCACGATGTTCCGATCAGACGGGTCGTCGTGCCCGACAACGGCGAGAGGGACGACGCCGACGACGAGGTGTTCACCGACGACGGTGTGCTCGTCGACTCGGGAGAGTACGACGGGACGGACAGCGAGACGGCCCGCGAGCGGTTCGCGGAGGCGTTCGACGCCCGGGAACGGACGGAGTACGATCTCCGGGACTGGGCGATCTCCAGACAGCGCTACTGGGGGACACCGATCCCGTTGGTGGAGTGTGACGACTGTGGGACAGTGCCGCTGCCAGACGATCGACTCCCGGTCGAACTGCCGGAGTTCGTCCACACCGCCGGCAACCCGTTGGACGCGGCGACAGACTGGCAGGAGACGGCCTGTCCGGAGTGTGGCGGGCCAGCCGTTCGGGAGACGGACACGATGAACACGTTCGTGGACTCTTCGTGGTACTTCCTGCGGTACGTCTCCCCGGGGCTGGAGACGGCGCCGTTCGACCGCGAGCGGGCGAGCGACTGGCTGCCGGTCGACCGCTACGTTGGGGGATCGGAACACGCCGTGATGCACCTCCTGTACGCGCGGTTCTTCACGAAGGTCCTCGCGGATCTGGACCTGTTGGACGGCGTCCGCGAGCCGTTCGACCACCTCACGACCCAAGGGATGGTGTTGGGCGAGGACGGCGAGAAGATGTCGAAGAGCAAGGGGAACGGCGTCTCACCGACCGAACTCGTCGAGGAGTACGGCGCCGACACCGCCCGGACGTTCGTCAGTGAGGTGGCTCAGCCGGAGACGGAGTTCGCCTGGGACCCGGAAGGGGTCGAGAGCGCCAGGCAGTTCCTCGACGGGGTGTACAGTCTGGTGTCGTCGTTCGCCGACGGGGAGTTCGAGACGACGGACGCCGACCGGACAGTCGACGAGTCCGTCCGGCTGTCCGTGGACGCGACCGTCGAGGAGGCGGCGTCGAAGTACGAGGCGTTCAGGTTCAACCACGCCGTCCGGGCGGTCAGACAGCTCCTGTCGCTTCTCCGGCGCTACCGGGACGCGACGACGCCCGACCACGAGACGTTCGAGCACGGGCTGACCGCGGTGCTGACGGTTCTGTCGCCGGTGGCACCGCACGTCTGCGAGGAGGCGTGGGCCACCCTAGGCAACGACGCGCTGCTGGCGACCGGGGACTGGCCGGACACGGACGTTCCCGAGGGTTACGAGACGGAGCAGGCGCTCGTCGACGCCACCCGTGACGACGTTCACAACATTCTGGACACGGTCGGGATCGACAACCCCGAGCGGATCAATCTCACTGTCGCGCCGACGTGGCGTCACCGCGTCTACCGCCTCGCGCGCGAGGCGGACGACGACATCGTCGGAACGGTGATGGCCGACGAAGACCTCCGAGCAGTCGGATCGGCGGCAGCCGACTACGCCAAACAGCTCGCGCCGGAGGCAAATGCGCTTGAGCCACAGCTGTCGTCGGAACGGGAGCACGAGGCGTTGGAGCGCGCCCGGTGGCTGTTGGAAGACGAGTTCGACGCGACAGTGGCCGTGTCGACTCCGGACGATCCGACCGCGACGGACGCCGAGCCCGGCCGACCGGCAATTGACATCACGCCCGCAGACTCGTGACGGCCGTGGACGACGAGACCGACGGGAGTCTGTGGCGAAACGTCGGGTTCCGGCGGTTGTTCACCGGACGACTGGCGACGAACGCCGGCGACAGCGCGTACCTGATTGCCGCTCTGTGGCTCGTGTTCGACCTCACGGGGTCGTCACTGTACACCGGTGTCGCTGGCTTCCTGATTCGGGGGCCGCGGGTCCTGCGGGTTCTCGCTGGACCAGTCGTCGACCGGCGCCCCCCGCACCAGATCCTGGTGTGGGCCCAACTGCTCCAAGGTGCGTTGGTCGCCGTTCTGGCGGGAACGGCGTTGCTGGGTGAGCTGTCCGTGTGGCTGTTGTTGGCCGTGCTCCCGTTCGTGTCCGGGATCGAACAGTTCGTCTCCCCCGCGGAGAAGGCGGTGCTCCCGCGTCTCGTCGACGACGAGCGACTAGTTCGTGCGAACTCGCTGCTGTCGCTGGCCAAGAGTGGGACAGATGTCGCGTTCCAGGCGGGAAGTGGCGTCGTGCTCGCGGTGGTCGGAGCGGCGAGTCTGTTCGTCTTCGACGCCGCGACGTTCGTGCTGGCGGCGGTGCTGTTCGCCGGAGTGACGGTCACGTCGGACACGGACGACGACACCGATCCAGCGGAGACCGGCGACTCGTTGGGCGACGACGGCTCGTCGTACGGCGACCGGCTTCGAGCAGGCGTCGGCTACATCCGGGGCTCACGGCTCGTTCCGTTCCTGCTCGGAGCGGCAGCAGTCAACTTCGGATCGGGGGCGATGACAGCAGTGTTGCCGGAACTGGGGGCAGCGCTGGGGTCTGCGAGCGCCTTCGGAACCCTGATGGCCGCCCTCGCGGCCTCGACACTAGTGGGGTCGGTGTCTGCGACGGTGTTCGAGGACGTTCCTTACGGGACAGTTGGCGTCGCGGCGTTTCTCATCAGCGGGCTGTCACTCGCTGGCGCCGTCGCAGTGTCCGGACTCGTCGGGACTGCCGGGCTGTTGTTCCTCGCTTTCGTTCCCGTCGGCGTGTTCAACATCCTGTTCTTCTCCGTGATCCAGTCTGCGGCCGACACCGAGTTCGTCGGGCGCGTGTCGGCGACGGTGTCCAGTCTGACAGCAGCGACGTTCCCGCTCGGGAGTCTCGTCGGCGGCGCTGCCGCCGCCGTCGTTGGCGTCGACACGCTGCTTTACGGCTACGCAGGACTGTTGCTCCTGTTCGGGGTGGGCTGTCTGGTCGACAAGGGGATCCGGACGCTCCCGCCGGTCACAGAGGCAGACGCCGAGACGCTGGGGTTCGGCGGGTGATGCTGGAGTCGACGCAGCAACTACCGTCGTGTCGCCTACGGCGGGAACGTCGTCTCCTCGAAGAACCGGTGTGTCGGTGTTGACAGCGCCGTCGACCACGGGTGCTCGCTCGTGAGTCCACTCCTGGCGACGACCTCGTGTGCGAGAACGTAGCCTGCGCCGGGGACGAACACGTCGTTGTCGTCGAAGCTGCCGTACAGAACTCGCCGGTGGACCGCTGGATCTCGGCTCTCGATACGGTCCACGACTGCCTGGAGCAGTCGCTCGGCGTCGGCGACAGTCGCCCACTCCGTCTGTGGCGGCTGCTGATCCGTGATGGCAGCCTCGAAGCACTGTGCGAGCCCCTCGTCGACGAGCCGGTCGGCCAGCCGACTGGTACTGACGTGCCGGCGGGCGTGAGCGTACTCGTGTGCGACGGCGTTCGCCAGCGCCTCGCGGTGGCCGTCGACCGCCGTGTCGACGTAGATCCACACGCCGTCGTCGGTCGTCGCTCCACCGACACCCGACAGCCGTTCTCGAAACAGCGTCTGAATGCGCTGGCGTCGTGTCTCGCTCCCGACGACGTGGTCGTGATTGGCGAGCGCCGACAACGGAAAGAGCCTGACGACGGGTCTCTCCGCCGGTGGCGCGGTCTCGATACACGCCATCAGCGTCTGCCTGACGGTGTCCGTCAGTGACGCGAGCTCCGCTTCGGTCGCCACTTCGAGTTCGAATTCGTCTCCAGCCACGACAACTGTACGTCGTGTGCCCAAAGATAAAAGAGTGCGTGAGGGATTTTACAGACAGTGACGTGCGACGACAGCGGCGACAGTACAGCGCTCGACGACCCGACGGCCCGGCGGGTTGCCGGGCGCGCTCGGACACTCCACGACCGACTGACGGACACAACGACATCGGCCGTCGACGGCACCTGGACGGTTGGAGCCGAAGTCGTCGCCGACTGGGAGGCACAGTTCCGCACGGGTCGGGAGTTCGAGCGACGGCTCGACGCGCTCGGCCTCGACCGGTCCACCTGTGTCGAACTCGTCGCTCACGACCGGCTGTCGGCAGACGCGACGCTCCCGCCGTGGGTCGACCGGCTGCGAGCGATGCTGTCCGGTCTGACGGAGCCATCGAGAGTCGAGAGACGGACAGGACCGTTCACGGAACTCGCGGCGGCCGTCGCGGCCTATGCCGCCGATCAGCTAGATGACGACGACACGGCGGGACTGGCGTCCGGCGCGGTCGATCGGCTCCAGCGGTGGCTCCGGGAGCGGATTGAACGCTGGCTGTGGCAGCCGCCGTTGGCGTCGTTCCGTGAGAACGTGTCGGACGACGACGATCCGTCGACAGTGCGGCCGGCGTTCCTCTCTTTTCTGTTCGACGGCGGGTTCGCCCGGCTCTGCGTCGAGTACCCCGTCTACGCCAGGCTGCTCGTCGCACACGTCGACGACTGGCTGGCAACGGTGCGGCGGGTCGCCAGACGGGTCCGTACGGATCGCAATCGCCTCGCAGACACGTTCGGGACGGGGCCTCTGGAGACCGTGACGGCAGTTGAGCCACTAGACGACGCCGAGACTGGCAACGGCGGTGCGACACTTCGGGTGACGTTCGACGACCGACTCTCGGTCGCGTACAAGCCGCGTCCCGTCGACGCAGACGCGACGTTCTACCACACCGTCGATCGAGTGTTCGGGGCAGTCGGGTGGTCGGCCAGAACACCGGCCGTGCTCGACTGCGGGACACACGGCTGGGTGGAGTGGATCGACGCAGAGCCGTGTGCCGACCGGGCGGCCGTACGGCGGTACTACAGGCGTGTCGGTGGGCTGGCGTGTATCGCCTACCTACTTGGATCGCGTGACCTCACCGTCACGAACGTGGTTGCAGCCGGCGAACACCCGGTCGTGATCGACGCCGAAACTGCCGTCGCGCCGGCGGTCGAGCCGCGGCGTCGGCCGACGCCGACGGGGGTAACGGGGCTGTGTCACCGATCAGTGTTGTCGACGCTCCTGATTCCGTACTGCACTGGACACCCGTACGAGTCGGCGGACGACACGGTCGTCCAGACGGCTGGCGTACTGAGCGTGGAGACGACGGGGCGACTCAACGACACTCGGCCGACGTTCGATCGACTCGGCACGGGCGAAGTGATCGTCGGACGGACTCGGCGGTCGGTGTCGACGGCTCACGCGGCGCCAGTCGTCGACGGAGAGCCGCAGTCGGTGGAGCCGTACGTGTCGGCCGTCGTCGAGGGATTCCGCCGCGTTCACCGCGCTGTCGTCACCGACGATACGCTCGTGTCGCCAGCGGAGTTCGACGAGACGACGGTCAGATACGTCTACCGAGGGAACCAAGACCGGCTCCGCGACAGGCTCGGTCGACTCGACACGCTCGCAGACGGGGCCACCTACGGTCGAGTGGTGGACGAGCTCGCTGTTTCGCTGTCGGGTGACAGAGTCGCCGCCCCGCCGTGGGGGATCGTAGACGCAGAGCGACGGGCGATCGAACGGTTCCGGACGCCGCGGTTCGTCGCCGCCGGTGACGAGCGGGAGGTGAAGACACCGGACGGCGATTCCGTTCTCACGGCGGCTGTGAGCGGGGTCACGGCCGCACGGAGGCGAACCGAGGAGACGGACGCCGCCGACAGCCGGCGGCAGATAGAGCTGATCCGTGGCGGCGTAGGCCAGACACCCGCACCAGTCGGCCAACCCGCGGCCGATGTGGACGGAGCGGCGTCCGAGGCGGAGATCCGCTCGGCTGTCGCTCGTCAGGCCACAGTGTTGCGGACGACAGCAGTCGCCGACGGTCACGGGGGGTGGACGTGGGGCTGTCTCTCGCCTGCGTCGTCGGACGGTCGTCTCACTGTCGGGACTGTCGACGACTCGGTGGCAGTCGGACGGGCGGGTGTGGCGGCCTTCTTCGCTGCTGCTGGCTCGGTGCTCGATCGGGACACGACGACTGCGGTGCGGAAGACACTCGCTTTGTCGGTCTCGGAAACGGACGGGGCGGACAATCCAGCCGACGACGAGGCCACAGCTCGTCGGGTCGACTGCCACGACACGCTCGCAGTCGCTCGGATCGCTCGTGCGCTTGCGGTGACGGCCGACCTGATCGGTGACGGCGAGATACGCGAGGCGGCGGTCGAGTTGGCGACCACAGTCGACGCGACCGAGGTGGACACTGTCGGGGAGTCGGCTGGGGTCGCGGACGCGCTCGCAACGGTCGCCGATCTGACAGACACCGGCGGCGTTCGGGAGACAGCAGTCGAGTGTGCCGCCGAGTTAGAGACGCCGAGAACAGCGACACGACGGCGGCTGCCGCCGGTACCTGGTAGTCACGGCGTCGGAGTCGTAGCCGAGAGGTTCGGCTACTCCGGGGAGGTACCGACACCGGTCGCTGGGCCGGTGATCGATCGGACGAACACGGACGATCGCTGGACTGGCAACGCCGCCCGAGTCGCCCGAGCGCTCGCGGCCGGCGATCCGGCACTCGCCCGCCACCGAGCCGAACAGTTGGTGTCACTCCGCCGTCGAGGTGAGTTTCGGTCTGCCGCCCGAACCGAAGCGGTGCCCGACCCGACGTTCGCGTACGGCGGCGCTGGCATCGGGTACACCCTGTGTCGCACGCTGTCGTCCGACCCGCCCCCGAGATTGTTAGTGCTATAGAATAATGTGAAATGCTCCATAAGACATATAAGGTCTATGTTCTATGTACTACACGCGATGGACTTCGAAATCGAATCCGCGGACGAGACCCGGAGCGTCGACGAGGAAGAGACAACTGACCTGCTGTGCTGCTCGGTGACGTTCAGCAACTGAGGTGACGGCCGAGTCGTCGTAGTAGCCAGCAATAAATCGCACACCCCACACCACATTACTTTGAAAGAAGCAACACAGACAGACTCGACTGTAGTCGTACCGGGGGGCAACGTCGAGCGACACGACGGCGTGCTGTTTTTGAACACTGTCAGTGGCTCGTACAGGCTCGGGAATCTCCCCGATGGGTTCGACCTCGACGCCGTCGTCGAGCGACTCGCAGACGGCTGTCGGCCGACGGCGGTCGCCGAACTCGACGAGCGAGCGGCAGACCTGTTAGAACAGCTGTTGGAGAACGGCGCCGCGGTCGCCGTCGACAGACCACCGGGCGCAGTCGACACGAACGCCGTCAGGGAGCTGGCACGCTACCACCGACAGCCGGCGAGGGTGTACGAGACAGCCGTCGACACGGTGGTCGCTGTCGTCGGTGACTGCTCGTTGGAGCCGTTACTTCGCTCGTTCGGAGTCGCCGACGTGACCGACGAGCCCGAGGCGGCCAACGTGACGGTCGGTGTCGTCCCCGAGTTCAGCGACCAGTTCGCCGCGTCGCCAGCCACCCCGTTCGTCCCCGTGTTCGACGACGAGGGGGAGGTGTGTGTCGGACCAGTGATTTCGACCCAGACCGTCTGTGACGACTGTTATCGTCGCCGTCGCGCATCGACACGAGAGAGTCCAGCCGAGTTCGAGCGGAGTCGCGGGACTCCATCCACCCTCGGTGGCCTCACCGGCGCAGCCGCCGGCCTCGCCTCCATCGCCGTGATCTGTAGTCGTCGCCCGGACGGAGGGCCGCTCGCAACACGGCAGGTCACGGTCGATCCAGTCACGCTCGAGAGTGAGACACACGGTGTCTTTCCGGTTCCGGGGTGTGAGACCTGTGATTGATCGTCTACAGTCGGAGTCCGACCCAACAGCGGCCCACGGGCTGGCGATCAGTGACCGCACGGGTATCGTCACCCGGACGGTCGAGACTGACCTCTCTCACCTGTTCGACGGCTACCTCGTCGTGCGATCAGTCGTCTCCGATCTGACGGCATTGTTCGACACGAGCAAACAGTTGACCACGGGCGGTGCAGCAGTTGAGCACAGCCGACAGCAGGCGCGTGACCGAGCGGTTGGTGAGGCACTCGAACGGTACTCTATCGAACGTCCTCCCACTGAAACCGTCGTCGGTACGGCCGAGACGGTCGACGGAGCACTCTGGTGGGAGCCACACACGGACGCCCAGTACGACGACAGTGCACTGTTCAGTTGCCGGCCCACACCGAACGACGAGCGGGAGTGGATCGGCGTCACTCACATCCGAGACGGGACCACACGTCGGGTCCCTGCGAGCACTGTCTACCTCGGAGCCTCCGGGTACGGCCCACTGAAGGAGGCGACGAGCACCGGAGCGGCCTGCCACACGACGCTCCCGCGAGCAGTTCTCGGTGGACTTCTGGAGGCGATCGAACGTGACGCCGCGGCCATCTCGTTGCTCAACGGGCTCCCAAGACAGCGACTCTCGACCCGGGTCGTCGCCGACGCTGCCCCCGCCCGGTTCGCGGCGTTGTCGGACGCCGGATTGAACGTCACCGTCGTCGATGTCACTTCCGACCTCCCTGTGCCGTCGTACTTCGCGTTCGCAACCGACGGCACCTGGCTCAGTGTCGGCGGCAGCTGTCACCCGTTGGCCGAAACCGCCGTCTCGGAGGCGCTCGAAGAGGTGATGCACACCTACTACAGCCTGCGGGAGGTGTACGACGTCGAGCCGGACGACGTGGCCGACCCGACAGCACTCGAAAGATTGAATCACCACCTGATGTACTACCAGGGCGACCGCCGACGGATTCTCCTCGACCGCGTGCCCGACGAGACGGTGTCGCTCCGTTCTGACCTCTGTCACCGGGACGCCACGACACCAGAGTTGCTCGCAAGTGTCGTCGACTGCCTCGACGACGCGGGCATCGACACGTACTTCCACGAGACGACATCTGGAGACCTCCGTGAGATCGGGGTGAGGACTGCTGCCGTCGTCGCGCCGGAGTTGGTCGACATCAACGCTCGGTACAACGCCAGACAGCTCGGCTGCGATCGGCTGTACACCGTTCCAGAGCGGCTCAGCTACGAGGCGGGGCTCGTCGACGAGCCCCATCCGATACCGTGATCCGTTGTGCAGCAGATCACTCACTTCGCCGTGTCGTCGCCGGCGTCGACCACCGCGACGGAGTCGTCCGTGAGGGCAGTGTCACCGGTGTCGGTGCCTCTGAGGGCACCGTCGGCGTCGAAGCTGTCGGCGGCGTCGGCACGGGGGAGCGTCACCTCGAACACGGTGCCGTCCGGACCGGTCTCGACCAGTTCCACGCTGCCGCCAGTCTGCTCGCACAACACGTCGACGAGGTAGAGCCCGTAGCCGTGGTCGCCGGTGCCGCTCGCGGGGCGCTCGAACAGTCCCTCGCGGTCGTGGTCGGCGATTCCCGGACCGTCGTCCGCGACGCGGAGCCGAGCGTAGTCGCCGTCGACACTCCCGGACAGCCGGACGTGTGGCGCCTCTCCCCCGTGTCTCACCGCGTTCTCCAGGAGGTTCCCCACAATCGGGCCGATCGTGTTGTCGCCGTAGACGGTCGTCTCCTCGGGAACGTCGACCGTCACCGTCGCGTCCGGCACCAGATCCGCCGCCTTCGTCGCCTCCGTCCGGACGGCGTCTGCGAGGTCCGTCGCCTCTGGGGTGCCGTCGGCGTCCAGCGACTCTACGACGGTCCGGACTTCCCGTACGACGGTCTGGAGCTCCTCGCTTCGCCGGAGGATCGGATCGACGTGTCGGTCGGGAGCGTCGTCGCTCTCGGCCAACAGTTGGGCGTTGCCCTGGACGACGTTGACACCGTTGAGCACCTCGTGCCGGAGGAGACTGTTGACGTAGTCGACGAGGTCACGCTGTCGGGCGGCGTGCTCCGCCCGGAGCCGTGCCTGCTCGGCCGCGACCGCCTGCGTCACCGCCCGCGCCTCCATCACCCCGACGACGAGTCCCGTCCCGAAGCCGAACGCGACCGCCCCTCGAATCCACGCGATCACCACCCAAGTGCTCGTGAACCCCAAGACGGCCATCGTGAGGAGGTTGGCGACCGTCCACAGCCCCGAGGCCGCGACGCACCACCCCAGAATGCGGCGATTCCGCGCGGGGGGAAACGGCTCGTCGGCGAGGTACCACGCGCCGTACGCGATCGTCACGACGAACGGGAGTGTGATCCCGAAGCTGACGAGGTACGCCGGCGTCAACAGCATGCCACCCGTCCCCGAGGCAATCCGATTGACTGCCTCTACGACTGCGACGAGTGTCACCGCGGCGGCGACGCCCCCCAGGTACGCCGGTACTCGTTTTCCGTCGGCTGCGTGTCGAGTCCCCATCCCAATAGCCCGGTGTTGGGTTCTAACATTTCACATTTTGGGTATTTATCGGCGTGCGGTGGATGAGGCCGGGTGACGCGGGTACACAGGTAGTCACGGTGAGTGACGCGGCGACCGTCGAACTGGTCAAGACGACGCTGCTGTACGATGTACCCTCACCGACAGAGGAGAACACCCACTACGAGACTACGCCGCCGTGTAGTCACCCGGACTACGTCGCAGACCGGGAGACACGGACGATTCGGCCCGCCCAGAAACCCGGCGAGATGCCCGTCGACAGTCTCCTCCGTGACAATCACGCGATTGTCAACTTCGAGGAGGCATCGCCGCTCCCGTGGACGGACCTCGGCGGTGGACGAGCGATGTTCGCCGTGGCAGAACTGGGCGCTGGCGTCGAGCCGGCTGCCGCGTACGTGCTCGACGAGCCTATTCCCGTCCCTGAACTGTCGGCACGACTGTCGGGTGGTGAGGCAGTCGTCCGCGTTGATGATCGAGAGGTCACCGTCGGCAGAGTCTCGACAGCGCCACGCTTCCGGCACAGACGCTCCGGCTCTGGGAGACGATTGTGCTCGACAGAACCGTCGACGCGTCGGACGTTCCGGAACACCTCCGTGCCCGCCGGACGCGAGAACGAACCCGAGACCGATCCGTCCGCCCCGAGCTACACGTTCACCACCGTGGCAGATTCACCGTCGAGGGAGTCTGAGACGGCACACCGACGAGTTCGGCGACGGAGATCGATCACGGCTGCTGCCCCGAGACGACGCCGGGAAGTCAGCGCGGCGGGACGCCACCCGTGTCACCGCCGACGACACGCTGCCGCAGGATTTTTGACCGAAATCGCCGTACGTGGGCTCGAAATGTCGGAGTACCCGGAGCCGAGCACGGCCGAGACGCTCGTGTACGTTCTCGTTGCCTACTACCTCGTCGCCGCCGTCGCAAACACGCTCGGGTGGTCGCTGTCGCCGCTCGTTACGCTCGGACTGTCGATGGCGACGGTGTTCGCCGCCATCGCCGGCCGACTCCCGAGCCGCTGGGCAGCCGTGGAGCGAGAGATTCTGGGCGCGATCCGGGAGTGAATCACCGAGCGCGAGCGAGACTCGTCGAGAGTCTTTTTATTACGGGCGTGAGATTGCACACTGTGTCGGACGTATCGACTCGGCTGACCGAACTGTTCGAGTCGTCACCGTCGAAGCTGTGCGACTGGGAGCCGCCAGACCACCCCACCGAGTCGACGCTCGTGCGTGGCCTCGCACAGCGGCTCCGCGACCGCGAGGTGTGGGCGCGTCAGGAGGTGAACCTCTGGGAGCTCGTCAGGGTGTCGTACGGGCGGGCGCGTCCGGACGAGATAGCCGAGCAGTTCGGCCACTTGTTGCAGCCGGACGTCGACCTGTTGTACTGTGAGACGGCCGACGGGAGCCGTGAGAGCCCGCTCGCGGCAGCCGAGGTGAAGTACTTCTCGGCACAGACCGGTGACGGCGGTGTGATGCCGAAGCTCGCCGACGGCGACGGATTCTACGCCGGGCTCGGACAGGCGATGTCGTTGCTGTCGATGGGCGTCAGCTACGTCACGCTCGTCCACTTCGTCCACTTCCACCCGGAACTGTGGAGCGACCGAGACGACTCTGAACACCTGGCTGCACACCACGAGGTGACACAGACGTACGCCGACAACGTCTGTCAGCTGATCGACGCCTTCGACCTCCCGATCGGCTACGTCGCCGCCGGCGTCCGTCCGGCGACCGACTCCGTCGCCGCCTACCCCGTCGTCTGCGGCGCGCCGGACCGGAGCCCGTTCGTCGACACGGAGCGATCCCGACTGATTCGCGGGCTGTTCGCGGAGTCGTTCAACGTCGTCTGATCGGGTCCGTGGTGGTGGGTCCGGCCACTCCGGCGGGGGGTTCGCTCGACGCCACGACGCTCGGCTCGTGGTCGTGACTGGCCGACGTGTCAGTCATCAGCACGACGGCCGTGGCGGAGAGAGTGGTGGATGTGCGGCCGGGGAGTCTTCGCACTCCAGTAGTCGGTGGGTGTTGCGTAGTCTCTCCGTCGAGGTCTACACGGGAGTGTTACCTACCGAAGGAATCCACAACGAGAACCGGGCCAGAGTACTTCCCGGGCGGCCCCCGGCCCGAGAGCGACGGCGTTCTCGACCGCCTGTCAGAGCCGTCCGGTCCAGCAGCCCGAAGTCGAGAGCCCGCTCGCCAACCCACACACTGGATCGGGGTCGACGGCTGGGCACCGAGAACTCTGTCCGGGGTACGACGGCACAGTCACTCGAACTGACAGAGCACCGCCGCGAGCGCCGGGAGACACTCGCCGATCTCGTGTCGGTTCGCCTCGCGTACGAGTTTGTCGTCGGAACAGTCGAGGATCCCGTCGATCCGTTGCTTCAGGTCGTCACGGTCGTCGACACCGTCGTAGAGGCTCCTCTGGGAGATGTCGCGCCGACGCTGGAGCAACGCGGCGATTCCGTCCTCGAAGCAGTCGAACCGGTCGCCTACGACCGCAGCGTACACCGTCACCCGAGTCGAGCCGACGGACAGAGAGAACTCGTACGCGCCGTCGCCGAGTGTCGTCGTCGTCTCCACGTTCCAGTTGAGATCCCGGAACTTCGTCGTCAGCTCCGTCTTGGGGTTCTCGCGGAAGTGCTCGGCGTCTACGACGAATACCACATCGTCGTAGTGCTTGAGCCGCCCGCGGAGACCGTCGATCACCTTCGTTCCGGTCGCCCCCCCAGGGTCCGTCCCCCGTTTCTTGCTGCCAACTATCCGTAACGCACCCTGCTCGATCTCGCCCCCGTTCGACGACGGACAGAACAACACCTGATCGTCGTCGTACTTCGGCGCGACGGCAGCCAATCGTCGGCTTTCCGCCTGCCCGTCACCGGTCACGACGAGCCTGGAGAGGTCATCGGCTTCAGTGGCGTCTCGAACGAATCTCATCCGTCGACGGGGAGGTACCGCGGGTCGTGGCCCGCGTTCTCGATCGTTCGCCGGAGTTGTTCGCGGTCGAATTCGCGGACGCGGAGCCGTCCGTCGTCGGTCGCCACGCTGAGGAACTGCATCTCGTCGGCATCCGCCTGGAGCGCGGCGGTGACGACATCCAGACTGTGTGTCGACACGACCGCCTGTGTCGGGCTGTCGACGAGCCACTGGATCAGATTCTCCGTCAGCGTCGGGTGGAGAGACGACTCTAGGTCGTCCCACAGCGTCAACGTTGGTTCTAACAGTTCGACGGCCGTGTACACCGGGATGGTCTTCACCACACCGCGCCCCAGATCGTCTAGGTCCAGCATGAACGGTGTGCCGTCCGCGGGCGCCTTCCGGATCTCCCCGCGGTCGAACAACACCTCGGTGAACCGCTCGTCGACGCTCTCGCCGACGAACTCCGCGACCGCCGCGTGAATCCCCGCCGTCTGGATCTCTTCGAATCGCTCGGCCAGCGCGTCCGTGTGTCTGGCCTGTGGCGTCTCCGTGTCGAACAGGAGTGAGAAGGGCTCGCCGACAATACCGAACTGGTCGTCCGTCTCTGGCGTTATCCTGCGGTCGCGGCCGTCGATAGTCGATTCAATGCCGCCAGACTTGACGATTGCTTCCATCTCACTCTCGTCGACTGTCGCGTTTATTCTAGACTCCCCGGTGTACTGGTGGGCAAGGTGCCGGCCGTGTGCGCCAGCGATGCGGGTGTACCTCATTTCCTGCAACACCGGATCCGTGTCCCCAGCGAGGAGATAAAGCGCCTCCAACAGCGAGGTCTTGCCGGCGTTGTTTCGCCCGATCAGGATTGTCGGATCCCCGAGCGGAACGGGCTCGGCACACTCCGCAATCCCCCTGAAGTTCTCGACCGAGAGTTCCGTGACCGTGGGCACAGTACGAGTCGTGCGGTATTGGATAAAGTAGTTCGTGTTACGACTGGCTTCAGGGATCGTCGAAGTGGAACGAGGTTAACGGACCGTCGAGCGACTCTCCGCACGCGCACTCGAACGAGACCACGCCGTCGTCGTCAGTCACACGCACTGCTCCGTCACCACAGGCGGGACAGGTCCGTTCGTAGCTCGCGGGCGGGTACGCTTCCCGGGCATCGACCGTCACCCGCGGGAGCGCGTCGAGTCCGTCTGGGACGAACGACGCCGACGGGTCGAACCGCTCGCGGACGAGTCGACGCAGACGGTGTTCCACCGTCGGCGAAAGCGTCTCGTCGGCGGCGAGTGTCACGTTCGCCCCCGTGACGACGCGGTACTGACGGCGCGCGAAGTCGGCGATCGCTTCGGTCCGGTTCCGGATCTCCGGGGGACCCCACGCACGGCCGTCCGTCGACGCCGGCGACGGGAGGGCTCGCACGAGCGGCGACTTGTCGACTCCCTGGTAGTACCGGGAGTGTTTCAGGTCGTACGGGAGCGAGTCGGTCGGTGTCTCCGTGGCCGGGAAGAGAACGAAGTTGCCCAACTGGCGGCGTGTGGCGCGGTAGCGTTGTGCCTCGTCGACCGGAAGCTCGGCGGCGGTGCGCTCCCACACCTGATCGAGTTCGCGGTCGTCCGGCGACTCTCGACCGACGCGGTCGTCGTCGAGTTCGTGTCGCTCGTACGATGCCAACAGGGCGGCGAGGGTGTCGTCGTCGACGCCGAGCCAGCCGTCGGCGGCGCGTGTTCCCTCGCGCACGTTCTCACGGCTCAGCGCTTGCTCGAACGCGGCGTCGGGAGCGACGCGCCCGACGGCACTCTGGAGTCGCCACCAAGCTCGCTCGTAGCCCGCCACCGGCGAGTTGGGAATCTCGAACGGCGGGTCGCGGTCGGCGCTCCGGTACTCCTCTGCGCGGCCGGCCCAGACGAGTTCGAACGCCCCCCGGCGACGACGCGACTCGACGGCCTCGGGGACGGTACCGTCGCCGCGGACCCACTTCGCCCGGAGGAGCGTCGTCTGTAAGAGATCGAGGAGGTCGAGCACTCGGTCGCTAGCGTCGAACCTCACTGCCGCCGCAAGCGCGAGGGGCGACGTGGCGACGCGACGGTCGGTGACAAGACGCTGGAGTCGGTCGGCCTGGACGACGGCTGAGTCCGACAAAAAATCCACGAGCCGCACTTGTGCCTCGTCGGGTCGGGTCACGAGTTTGCCGTGTGCTTTCGTCACTGCTCGGAGCCCGTCGAGATAGGCGGTGATCCAGTCAGCCGTCGGGTCGTCAGCTCGCTCGTTCGCGGCGTACTGCTCGCCCTGCAAGACTCGTTCGCTCACACTCCCGTCGCTGTCGGGGTCCCAGTTCGGCTCCCAGTACAGTCGCCAGTGTGCTCGGAGGAGATCATCTGACTCGACAGGACCGCCAGAGGTCGCCTGGCGTAGTTCACCGCGGACGCCTGCGACCTCCTGGACAGTCAACGAGGCGTCTGTCCGTCGGCACCGCGCCGCGAGGCCGTTTGTAACCCGTTCAGCCTCCGTCGTCGCCGTCCCGGGCCGCGTGGCGGCTGCCCGCACCGCTGTCGCTTCGGCTCGACTGTCCACGCGGTGGATCGTGACAGTTACCCCATGCAGAAGTGTGTCTTCGATACCGTAGTGGCCCTGGTCGGGGGCGATCCAGCTCCAGACTGCCTCGTACGTGTCGTCCAGACGAGTCACCATCTCTCCCGATACCGCGTGCGTGAACCAGGAACCGCCCGACGACGAATCGACGCCCCCGTGTCGAGTGATCGACGTGATGAGTGTCTCCACCGGCGGATCGCCCGTCACTATATCGAGGACCACGGCAACGACGAGGAGTCGTGCGTACCCGTCGACGACCGCGAGCCCGTCGTCCGTCTCCCGAAGCACGACCGTGCCGAGGTGGTGTTTCGGTCCATCGACACCAGGGTCACGAAGATCCCCGTCGGCGGCCTGTCGTCGCTCGTGGAGTCGGCGGAAATCGGCGAGCAGGTCTCGAACGGTCGCGGGCGTCCAGTCGTAGCCGGAGTGGCCGTCGGCTGGCCGAAGCTCGTTACGGAACAGCTCCCGCAGCCGGACCACCTCCGTGTCAGGCACGCTCGCACGTTCCCGTGTCGGACACTTGAGGCTGACCCTGGCTCTGCGTCCCGATTCGGAACAACCATGCTGCGCTACCGGGTCGAGAGTCCCGTCACGCCGAGTCCGGGTCGTGGGCGACCGTGGGCGGCTGGCAGACACGAATCGGTCCGTGCTCGGCGAGGTGCGTGAGAACACCGGCGACGACCACGACGACGGGAGGTCGGCACCGAGTGATCGTGTCGGTCCCTACGACTCGCCGGTCTCCCGGCCGCCGTCGGTCGTCAACTCCGTATCGTAGTCGTCGTCGCCCGTCAGGAGGCTGTCGAACACGCCGGCGGTGTTGGTGGCGATCAGGACGAACCCGAGCTTCGCGGCCACGTCCATGTACGTGATGAGGACGCCCGTGGTCTGTCGAGTGAGCACCTGGAGCGCCGGGGGCGACAGCACCCAGACGACCGGGTACGCGAACCAGAGGAAGCCGACGAGGTTCCGCAGCTTCGCGTAGACGGCCCACTTGTCCGCGCCGCCGCGGTCACGGACGAGCCGGTCGAGCGGACCGAACAGGTAGTAGACGAGACAGAAGTACGCGATCGTCGACAGCCCCCCGAGAACGTACACGGCGACCCCAGTCTGGAGGACGGCGACGAACCCCAGGAGGACCATCAGGAGGTCTGCGACGATCACGCCGACGACCGTCCGGCGGTCCGCCTGAGCCGCGTACGCCATGTAGCCGACCAACAACGGGGTGGTCACCGCCCAGTCGACGTACCGCAGTGTCTGGATCTGGATCCCGTTCGTGGTGATTGCGAACGTGTCGAAGCGCATACCGACGTACGCCAGTGCCGCCAGCGCCGGGATGGCGATCAGCATCGCGTACCCCGCGTCGTCGTACGGCACCGTCTCCTGGTCGTCCAACCGCCACGCCACCAGCGCGACGATGGTCCCGACCGCCAGCCCGAACGCTCCGATACTGTAGGTGATGCTCTCTGCGATGATCGACGTGTGTGCGCTCATGTCGTGTCTCCGTGTTTCGATTTCGGTGTGTCGTCTGTCGCTCGGTCAGTTCGTTCAGTGCAGTACGGTTCAGTCGTCGTCTACGGTCACCGGAGAGCCGGCGCGGCCCGTGCGGCTCGTCGTCCCGTCCCCGTCGGAGACAGTGAGATCTGCCAGCGACGCCGTCAGATCGTCGGCGTCGTCGGCGACACTGTCGGACAGCTCCGCGACCGTGCGGATGATCTCCGTCTGCTCGCTCGCGGCCGCGGCGGACTCGTCGGCGTCCGCCGCGGTGCGTTCGCTGATCTCGCGCACGTCGCGGGCGACGCTGGAGGCGGTCTGTGTCGACTCCGCCTGTTCCTCGATGGCCCGGGCGATCTCGGAGACGCTGTCGTCCGTCTGTTCGACGCTGTCGCGGATATCGTCCAACCGTCCGAGGGCGGTCTGAATCGTCTCGGACGCCTCACTCACCGTCGCGTCCGCCTCGTCGGCCGACTCGACGGCCGTCGCCGTCTGCTCGCGGATCGCCTCCAACTGTGACTCGATCTCTGCGGCCGACTCCTTCGTCTCTTCTGCGAGGCTCTTGACCTCCTCGGCGACGACGGCGAACCCGTCGCCGCCGTTCCCGCTGCCGGCGTGGGCCGCCTCGATAGTCGCGTTGACTGCCAGCATGTCCGTCTCGTCGGCGATACCGGCGATGGTCTCGACGACGGCCGTCACCTGATCGACTCGGTCGGCCAGCTCGTCGATCGCACCGACCGTGTCGTTGATGGTGGCGACCGTCTCGTCCAGTTCGGACAGCGCCCGTTCGGCCGACGACGCCCCTTCGCGGGCCGCCTCCGCAGCCGTCTGCGACACCGTCTCCACCTCGGAAGCCGTCGCCGCCACCTCCTCTGCCGTCGCCGACAGCTGGTCGATCTCCGACTCCAGGCCGGCGATCTCGTCGCGCTGCTGGCTGGCGTCCGTCTGGATGTCACTCAACTGCTCGGACATCTCACTGGAGATCGCCGTCGCCTCCTCGGTGGCGTCCGTCATGTCGCGGCTCGCCGTCGCCACGTCGTCGGCGAACGCCGACACCTCGCGCACCCGCGACTCGTACTCCGCGAGGAGTGTGTTGACCGCCTCCCCGATCCGTCGCATATCCTGGATGGCGTCTGCGTCCGTGTCGTCCGCCGACCCGGTCACGTCCACCCGAACGGTGAGGTCACCGTCCGCGGCCCGCTCTAGTTCGCTCGCGTAGTCTTCGGCGATCTCTCCGACTGCCGTCGACAGCGTCTCTGCACGCTGTCGCTCCCGTTCGGCGTCCGTCTGTGCCGACTCTGCCGCTTCGATCTTCTCTATCAGTCCCTTCCGCATCTGGTCCATGCTGTCCCGGACGACACCGAACTCGTCTGCCCGCCGGGTCGGGAACTCCACGTCGAGTTCCCCGTCCGCGACGCGGCCCGCCCGGTGCTCCAGGTCCGACGTCTGGATCACCGTCGTCGACCCGACGGTGCTCCCGAACAGGAGGAGACTCACGAGCGCGAGCAACGCCACGCCGCCGATGGCGGAGACGGCGAGACTCCCCGTGCCCGTCTGTGTCGCGCCGGCCACGACGAGCGTCCACGGCGCGTCGCCGACCGACGCTGCCGCGACGAACTGGTCGCCGCTCGCGCCGCTCGTGTCGCCCGCAGCGCTCGCGTCGCCCGCGCCGCCCGCCGTGTCGTCCACGAGGATGTCGCCGGTGACGCGCTGGACCGTCGCCCCGTCGTGGTCGGCTGCGCCGCCGTCCGCACCGTTCGTGCCGCTCGTATCGAGGTCGACCCCGGACGCGAGCGTCGCGCCGGCGGCGTCGGCGCCGACGGCCCCGACGACGGTCGTGTCGTCGACGAGGAGGGTCCGCTGTGCGTCGCCGCCGGCCGCCGGCACGGCCCGCGTCGGGTCGACGACGGTCACGATCGTTCCGTCGCCGGCGGCGTGGGCGTAGCCGACGAGCCTACGGTCACTCTGCTGGAACGACTCCGTGTACCCCTGGCCCCCGGCGGCGGCGTCCGCGACCGCGGTCGGGAGTGTCACACCGTCCGTCGACGCGACCACGTCACCGTCCGCGAGGTAGACGACCCCGACGACGCCCGGCGACGTGTCTGTCCCGTACCGCGACAACACCGCCTCGATCTCCGCCGTCGACCCCTCGGTCACCGCCGGCCGCGTCGCCAGCCTGGCTGTCTCCGCCTCGATCCCAGCGGCCCACTGCTCGACTGCCGTCGCACGGTCCGTCGCCGTCGCAGACAGCCCCGCTCGGGCGTCGGACGCTGCTGTGTCGGACACCGCCTGTGCTGCCCCCAACGAGAACCCCCCGACGAGAACCGCGATCAGTGCGAATACGACGAGCAACTTTGCCGCGTACTGTCCCCTGATACGAGCGATCAACCCCTGCATCCGTTCTGACAACGTTAGTGTACCTAGTCACTTATGACCTGTGAATACCACTTGTGATATAAACCTGTGTGAGAGGCCGTTGGCGTCCGAAACACCGTATCCGTTCGTGTGTCGTCCACACTCACTCCGGCGCCCGGTGGTGATAACTGGCTGGCGCCACAGTTCGACACACGATGTCAGAGACGACGCCAATCGAGAGTCTGATGACGACCCCGGTCGTGACCGTCTCGCCGGACGCGACCGCGAGCCACGCCGCCGCGACGCTGTTGGAAGAAGAGATCGGCTCGCTGCTGGTCACCGACGACGACGAGCTCGTCGGGGTCGTGACAGCGACCGACTTCCTGTCGGACGTTGTCGCCGGGGAGACGGACCCCGACGCGCCCGTGACGGACTACGCCACGACGGACGTCGAGACGGTCGGAGTCGACACCCCGATTGCGAGCGCCGCCGGCCGGATGGCTGCCGCCGACGTACAACACCTCCCGGTCGTCGACGGCGGTGTCGTCGGGCTCGTCTCCGCGACCGACCTCACGGCGTACCTCGCGCACGACAGCGTCGACGCCGTGGAGTGAGGCGGTCGGGAGAACTCGCCGCTGTGCTGTCGCCGCTCGACCGTCACGTCGGCGACGGCTCGGTGGCAGCGACGGGGGCTGCGGCGGGCCGACACCGACGAGCGTGTCGCCTCGACTGCGACGACATCTAGTATTCTCACCTCAGTTGCTAGATAAGCTACGAGCGCTTAATCCAGAAGCCGTCGCTCTAGCGGTCGTGACGGCAAGACGAATCTCGGAGCTGATCGAGCCGTCCGACGAGATACGCGACGAGTCGGGCGGCATCACCACGGCCGACCTCCTAGACGAGGTGAACCTGTACAACGTCTACGACGACACGGCGTCGCCGGAACGGGACGCACGGCGGATTCTCGGGATCACGTACCCGACGCGGACGTTGGAGAGGATCGTCGAGAAGACGGCCGAGAAGTTCGACCCGAGCTCCAACGTCACCGACGGCGCACACGTCGTCGGGGGCGAGTACGGCAGCGGGAAGAGCCACGTCGAACTCGCGGTGTACCACCTGCTCGACGCGCCGGCGGCCGCCCGCGACTGGCTCGACGAACACGGAATCGACGCGACGCTGCCGAGCGACACCCGGACGGCGGCGCTCCAGATGCTGAATCTCGATACCGACTACGAACGGCTCGACACCACGGTCGCCGACTACCTGGGGCTCGACGAGTTGGACGTCGACGGCGACCCCCCGGGCGCACGGGAGATCCGCGACGCCGTCGGCGACCGGCCGACTGCGATCTTCGTCGACGAGTTCGAGCGCTGGTTCGGGATGAGCAGTCGAGTCGACTACACGGCGGACAACCTGGCGTTCCTCCAGAATCTGCTCGAAGCGGCCGGGCGCGAGGACACGCCACTCACGGTCTACGTCTCGTTGTTGTTCGAAGAACCCGAGGTCACGGACGTTCTCCCACGGACGAACCCCTTCCGACACGACCTCTCACAGAGTCGTGACGAGAAGATCCGGTTCATCCTCCACCGACTCGTCGGCGAGGTAACTGACCCGGAGGGACTCACGGCGCTCGCCGAGGAGTACACGGACGTCTACAGGAACAACAAACAGGTCGAACTGTCGGACTACCAGGAGATGGAGTCGCGGGTCGAGCGGTACTACCCCTTCCACCCGACCACGCTCGACACGCTGATGGACAAGTTCGCCGAACAACAGGGGAACCAGGACGCACGCGGTCTGCTCGAACTCCTGACGAAACTCCTGGCGGACTGTTACCACGAGACGGATCTGATCCTCACCGGAGACGTCGACGTCGTCGGGTTCTCCGGGTGGTTCCGGTTCGTCGACGGCGAACTCGTCGGGAAGTACCTCAACGACTACCACAGACTGGGGGAGCCGGCGGGCGACGGCGAGGACCGGACGTTCGACGAGTACGTGGAAGAGCTGTTGAACACGGTGTTGCTCCACAGTCTCGCGCGCGGCGGCGAGGAGGGCGCGAACAGACACCGGATGTTGATGGGGACGCTCCGGAAGGGGGGAAATGCACACAAGATAGTTCAGACGTTCAAGAACCGGGTGTACGGGCACGCCTGGCACGTCTTCCGGATCAACGGCGAGTACGCGTTCGACACGGACGAGAACCCCGCGGCGCGAATCGAGAAGAAGGCGGAAGACGTCCACAGGGACGACGCGATCCACCGAGTCGAACGGCTCGTCTCCGAGGAACTGTTCGACGGCCAGAACGACGTGTTCGTTCTCGACCCGGTCAACACGGAACAGGACGTTCCGGACACCAAGCGTCTGAAGCTGGTCGTCTCGCTGTCGGCACACCGGAGCTACGACGAGCAGTTCGAGGCACTGACGACGGGCCAGGAGCGAGAGTACAGCAACACTATCGTCCTGGTGACGCCGGAGAGCGGGGGGAGCGTCGACACCAACACTGGGATCCGGGAGCTCGCACGGAAGGTGGTCGCCGGAGAGGAACTGCTGCGGCAGGAACGACGAGCGCTCCCAGAGGGGTTCGAAGACGTCCACGAACAGAACCACCAGAACCTACTCGACCGGGTGTCGGACAAGTACGGCGAGGTACACGTTCCGACGGAGCGAGGGCTGTTCCCGCAGGAACTGTCGAGCGACGGCGACTACTACGAGGCCGTCCGGGAGGTGGTCGCTCCCGGCCGTTCGGAGCTAGAGGGCGCGGTGATCGAGAACGTCGAACACGAGCAGGGGGGTGTCCAGTACCGGTTCCTCCGCAACGACTTCTACCGCTCGGAGACGCTCCCGACGCTCACAGACGAGTCCGACCTCGAAGATGCGATCGACCGGCTCTGTCGAGAGGAGCGTATCAAGGTCGGGAACTACTTCGGCGAGTCGGTCGGGAGTCTCGGGAGCGAGACCACGATCGTCCACGAGCAGTACGTCGACGACCCGGACGACGGAGGCGGAGAGACGATCACGATCGACACGACGACCCCGAGCGAGTCCGGCGGCGGGTCGACGTCGACGGGCGGGGGGTCCGGCGGCACCGTCGGCGTCTCGGGTGGGTCGCCGGAGCAGACTGCCTTCGAGTGTCCACAGTGTGGCGACCGGCTCGACGGGACGACCTGTGCGTGTGGCTTCGAGTTCGACGTCACCGACCTCGAGGACGGCACCGTCGAGGTGGAAGACGGAGACGTGGACGAACTCCTCGACGGACTCGGTGGGGCCGACGGCACGGACGACGAGCAGACTCTCGAACGGGTTCCGGCGTACGGACGGTTGGAGGCGACCGACCTGCCGACGCTGATCGACACGCTGGAACGAGAGGTGAGTGTGTCCGCCGAGGTACACCGTGCGGAGGTCGGGTACTCGGGGACGCTCTCGGCGGCGGCGGTAGAGACGCGCGGACTCGGGACCGACGGCGTCGTCGACACGGTCGAGACCGACGAGACGCTCGACATCGAGTTCGGGGAGCCCGTCGCCAGGGATCGCCTGTTCAACGAGGTGTTGCTCGGGCTGTCGACCCCCGAGGACGCGACGTTCGAAGTGACGCTGGAGGTCGAGCGGTGACCGACGACGCACTGTTCGACGCGGACGGGGTGGCGTCGTTGATCCACTCCGAATCCGTGCTCGACGGCGTGTTCGACTGTCTCGGGCGGATTTGGCGGCCGGCGTCTGCGACGAGGGAACGCGAGTTGGGCGACTCGGAGTACCGGACACGACAGTTGGAGCACCTGCTCGCCGACCAGGGTGTCGACCTGTACGACACGCTCGAGGCGGCGGCGGGCGACCACCCGATCGGGAGTCTCGACCACGGCTGCGGCGTGGTGATGGACGGACTGAGTCTCCGCGAGGGGTTCGCGCTCGAACGCGACCTCCGGGCGGACCACGACTGGACGGTGTCGCTCGACTGGGCAGGTGTCGAACGGCTGCCCTCCGAGACGAAGTTCGTCTGTCGGGCGTGGTTCGACGCACGGAGCCCGTCTGCCGTCTCCCGGGACGACTTCCGGTACGTCGGGGACACGGACGTGCCACAGCTCCCCGGGACGGACCCGGCGTTCGTCTGGACCCGCCACCCCGACCGGCGGCTCGAAGCGTCGACGAAGGGGAACTACTCCGTCGAGCGCTTCGCCGACATCTACGCGGACACGAAGGGGTTGTTGGAGCGAGTCGTCACCGAGAGCGTCCACGAGGAGTTTCTCGTCAGCTCCGACCACGGCTACGTCAACTTCGTCGGCAGGAACCCGTTCCGACTGTCTGACGACGACGAGACGGCGCTCGCGGACGCCGTCGGCGGGCGGTACACGGACGTCGAGGCGGGGTACGCCTACGATCGACTGCGAGAGGCGAACGTGATCAGACGCACCGGCGGGCGCTACGTGGTCACCGGTCACTACAGACCGACGACCCGTGGCGCGTCGAAACGAGTCGCTCACGGCGGGTTGAGCATTCCGGAGGCGCTGACGCCCGTGCTCCGGATCGACACGAGGTGATCACGCGTGAACACGACAGACTCCTGGGACAAACTCCCCTTGCGGCTGATGGACGAACTGGCAGAGAAGGAGACGTACCGACGCGACGTGTATCGACCCGTCTACTCACTGCACAAGTGGTGGGCGCGTCGCCCGGGGTCGACGTTCCGGATGCTCGGGCTCGCGGCACTCACCGACGATACGGTCGACAGGACGGACATCCTCACCGAGCGGTCGAGCGGGAGCCACGACGGGCTGTACATCACGCCCGACGCGGACCGGATGGAGACGGACGCGACGGTGTTGGACCCGTTCGCCGGCGGCGGGACGACGCTCGTCGAGCTGAACCGACTCGGCGCGGACGTGATCGGCTACGAACTCAACCCGGTCGCGTGGTGGGTCGAGAAGAAGTCCACCGACGAGGTGGACCTGGACGTGCTCGAACGGGAGTTCGACCGCATCCTCGCGGAGACCCGCGAGGAACTGGACGAACTCTACACGACCGTCGACCCCGAGACTGGCCAGGAGTGTGAGGTGCTGTACTACTTCCAGTCACAGCGAATCCCCTGTCTGGAGTGTGGCGAGGACGTCCAACTGTTCCCTCGGTACCAACTCGCCAAGACGAAGAAGACGATGTCCGGCTACCTCTACTGTCCGAATCAGGACTGTGACGACCGGATAGTCGAACTCGAAGATCGCGGGAAGGGGCTGGACGCCGGGACGACGGTGACGGTCGACGGCGAGACGGTGACCGTCGAGGAAGACGGCAACGAGGTGTGTCCCAACTGCGGCCACCAGTTCGATCCGAACGACGGGACGTACGGCTACGGGAAGTACACCTGTTCGAACGGGCACAAACACGACGTGAAAGAGACGCTGCAACGCCACGACGAGAAGCCGACGTTCGAGCGGTTCGCGCTCCAGTACGTCGACCCGCATGGCACCAAGCAAATGAAGGAGTTCGACGACCGCGACGCCGAGCGGGTCGCGGAGGCACGTGAGCGACTCACGGCGGTGCGCGAGGAGTTGCCGATTCCCGAGCAGGAGATTCCGTCGGGTGACAAGACACAGGCGTTGTTGAACTACAACTACGATCGGTTCTCGGAGCTGTTCACCGAACGGCACCTCCTCACGTTCGGGACGTTGTTGCAGAAGGCGATCGCGGTGGCCGACCGCACGTTCGAGGACGCGGACGCACAGAACGTGTCGGAGTTTCTGGTGACGGGGGTGTCAAACTGTCTGGAGTACAACTCGAAGCTGACGAAGTGGCACTACCGTGATCTGAAGGGTATGAATACGTTCAACAGGCACGCATTCGTCCCTCGGGTTCAGCCGGTTGAACCGAATCCACTGAACCACGAGAGCAACTCTGTTGCGATCAGGAACTTCTTCGACAAACTCCACGACGGCAAACAGTTCTGCCAGGAGCCCTTCGAGAAGGTGAAGAACTACGAGACCGGCGACGTGGAGCAGTTTCACGTCTCCGACGAGTCCGTCTCGGAAGACCGGGTGGCGGGACTCCACTGCCAGACCGCCGAGCGACTCGAACAGCCGGACGAGTCCGTCGACTACGTGATCACGGACCCGCCGTACTACGACAACGTCCAGTACTCGGAGCTGTCGGACTACTTCTACGTCTGGCTGCGGGAGGCGTTGGCCGACGACTACGAGGAGTTCCGACCGGAGTTGGTGCCGAAGGCGCGGGAGATCGTCGCCAACAACAGCGCGAACAAAGACGAGTCGTTCTTCGTGGAGTCGTTGTCGAACGTATTCTCGGAGTGTCACCGGGTACTGAAGGACGACGGGGAGATGGTGTTCACCTACCACCACAACGAGAACGAGGCGTGGTCGGTGATCCTGGCGGCACTCGTCGACAGTGGGTTCACGATCACCGGCGCGTATCCCGTCCAGTCGGAGATGCCGAACAACCCTCACATCTCCGAGCTCGACAACGCGGAGTACGATATTCTCGTGTACGCCAACAAGGAACGCGTCGACGAACGGACGACCCTCTCGGAGCTACAGCGCGACCTGTTCTTCGAGCTCCAGGAGATGGCAGACGAAGAACAGGCGCGCCACGACGACCTCTCGAAGGCAGATCTGGGGGTGATCCTCCGCGGAAAGTGTCTGTACTACTACTCCCGCCACTACCCCGAGGTGTACGACGACGGCGAGCGGGCTGGGATCGACGACGCGTTGGCGACTGTCGACGGCGTCATCGAGCAGGTGCTGTCGGGGGCTGTCGACCTCCCGAGCAGTATCGACACGACGAGCGAGGCGTTCGCGGCGTTCGTCGACCGTGGCCCGGAGCCGTACGACGCCCTGAACAAACAGCTCCTGGCGAAGAACCTCAGTCTGGCCGACTTCGAGGACGAACGGCTCGTGAGAGACGTCGACGGACAGAAGGTGCCCGTTCCGGCCGACGAGCGCGTCGACCACGTCGAACGGAAGCTACACGCCGACGGCGACGATCTCGGCGCGGACAATCTCCTCGACGTGGACAAGGTCCACTACCTCCACCACCGCTACGTGACGGACCAGAACACCGTGGAGTTCCTCCGAGAGTGGCGATCGGACGATCTGGTAGCTCTCGCGGAGTTCCTGGCGGACGCGACCGGAGACGAACGGTACGAGAACGTGATGGCGATGAGCCTGGAGCAGTTCTGAGATGTCGCTCCGACCGGGCTACAACCTCGTGACGGACCCCATCGAGTCGACCGACGCAGAACTGGGCGCCCTGAGCTTCTTCCGCCGGGTCGCCCACGACCGACCGGTGGAGACTCGAGTGACGGTCACCGGGCTCGAGACGCTGCTGTACGCGGTCGCGGACTCGGAGCGAGAGACGGTAGTCGACGACCTCCACGAGACACTCCGGGAGACGGACTCGCTGGACGGGCCGCAGGTCGTCCAGTTCGTGTTCGACGGTCGACTCGTCGACGCCGACGTGCTCAGTGTCGACGTGGACGGCGACCGCGGAACGGCGTACCTCCCGGTCGGGAACCTGTTCGTCGAGTCGCCGAACCGAGTCGGTGCGGCCCACGCGTTCGCCAGGAAGTGACGCCGGGGGCGAGGATCCCTCTCGTCCGGTCTCCATCAGACGAGTCACGAGAGGACAGCGCGCCCGACCGACGGGAGCGGTCGGGCGACAGGCACGGGGCCGAGCGACCGAGGGCTTCGGTGTGGGGTAACGGGGTGCGGCCCCACGACTAACTGAACAGTCAGTCAGTAAGAGGGTTTCGCACAGTCTCGGAGGGTGAACGTTGGTGGAGGGTCGCCGCTCTCTGCGTATTAATCACCTCGTTGGTTGCGGTGAGCCCTGGGCGCCGCGAGAGGTCCGTGACCACCATCTCGTAGATGTGCGCATCCCATCGCCGGCGTCACGGAGGTGAGTGCTGCCGGGCGCGATTGGACTGTTAGCGCAAGTAATATGCTTAGTCGAGATCAGCACAGGGAACAACCACATAGCCGCTTTCGATGCCTCAAACCGACCGAGTGCCTGGAAATTTTTCCCCTCTATTTCGTCGGCTAATCAGACTGCAATCGAGAAAATTGCAGACCACAGCTACCATCTCTCAGGACAAAAGTAATACCAGAAGCGGTGGACCAAGCTAGCATGTCCGTCATCGACATCGAGACCTTCCGCGTCAAGAACTACAAGCCTATCAAGGACTCCGGTGACATGGAACTCGGAGACATGACGACGTTCATCGGGAAGAACGACGCCGGGAAGTCGTCGTTTCTTGAAGCACTGGAACTGTTTCTCGACTGTGGCAAACCCGACGACGAGCATTTTCACATGCAAGAGGCCGAGGAGATTTGCTTCGAGGCCGAGGTTCGACTTCCGGAGGAACTCTGTGGTCTGCTCCGGGAGGAGTACGTTCCGGAAGACAACGACACAGTAACCGTTCTTCGGGAGTTCAGCCGTCGGAGCGGAAGAACTCCAGGCTCAGAGACCTACCTGAACGGCGAGACGTTCTCGAAGGGTGCCATCAATGAGGATGACACCCGCCTCACGAAGGCTAAATCTCGTGATCGCGTCTGGGACTTCTTCCCAGAGCCAGTCCCCATCTTCGCGGAGCGAGACGTGAGCGAGGAGACGAAACTCAAGGGCGGCACCCACATGGACAAGCTGCTCTCCCCGATTCTAGAGTCTGGTGGATTCGACAATGAGGTCGCCAACAAGAAGGCCGAGCTTCGAGAGTCTCTAACCGAGACGACTGAAAAAGTCGGGAGTCATCTGACAAACTATCTTGAGACACATCTGGAGAGTATCGAGCAGGTGGAGATGTCTCCTGGCAACATCCGCGTCGACAAAGCAATTACACCGAGTATCGAACTCCACGACGAACACCTCTCTGAGAGCGTCGACGTTCGAGAGCGCGGGTCTGGTGTCGGGAGTCTTCTACAGTTGTCGATGATGCAGGCGTACGTCGACTTCGAGGTGAGTGAAGGGTACATCCTCTTGTTCGAGGAGCCAGGGAACTTCCTCCACCCGTCAGCCGAGCGGAAGATGCTCGATGCCCTCAGAGAGATTGCTGGCGGGGGCGGTCAAGTGGTCCTCACGACCCACTCACAGGTGTTCATCGACAACCGCGCCAACGCGGACATTTATGTCACGCGGCGCGAAGACGGTGCAACAGAGTTCGAACGGGTGGCCGACGAAGGGTTTGAGGCAGTCCGCGAGATTGGTGCTCGTAATAGTGATATTCTACAGAGCGATTTCGTCATTTACGTCGAAGGGCAGTCCGACGTGGAAATTCTCAAACGAATTGCAGAGGAGGTGATCGACGACTGGCACAATCGTGGGGTCACGATTCTTCCCCTGGGTGGAACGGGCAATATGCAGCACTGTGATCCGGCGAAGTTAAAGAAAATCAACCAAAACTTTGCAATTCTCCTTGACAGTGATCGAAAGGAGGGGGCCGAGGATCCCAAGCAAGAGTCCGTGGAGCTGCGTAACCGAGCCGCAAATGCCGACGTGCCGTGTCACATTCTGAAAAGGCGTGAGATTGAGAACTACTTCGACAGCGACGTGGTTGCGGACGTGGTGGACCTCCCGGCAGCTGCGTTGGAAATTGACGACTACTGTGATGTAGAAGAGCGCGTTGAGCGACGCGCGGCGGATCACAGAACACCAGATGGGCCTGAGCGGCTCAACTGCTACGACAAGCGTGATCACGGGCGACGGATCGTTGAAGAGATGTACCATCGCGGACGCTCTATTGACGAAGTTGAGCAGTTCCTGCAACGTCACGTCTGACCGACCACTCCGGCCTCGCACGGAACACCTTATTAACTCGGAATAGTTTATTTTTAAGAATAATTAAATTAATGTATTATACAACAAATCTACCGTCGGGGTTCAACTCTGACTCAATACTTCATTTAGTATCTAAAAATTATGGTAAAATAAAATTTCTAAATTATTTACTGTCAGGGTCTAGGTCAGGCTGTACGAGCCAGATGTCAGGTCAGAGGAGTTCGCTCAGTTTCTCAATGTAGTCGTTCTGCCGTACGCGACCTGACGCTGTACCAACGAAGACAGCATCTACCGTTCCTCCGACGATTTGTCACTCATAATCTCCGTGACCTCGTGGGCTGTCTAACGGTTTAAGTATCCTGGGGACGAAACCCCACTAGATGACGACAATCGAACCAGTATCCGCAGCAGTGCTACTCCAACAGGCGACACAGTCGGACGTGTTCTCACAGATCAGAGACGACGTGTTACTGAGTTCCTCGTTGTGGGTGAACATCGCTTTAGCGGGGCTGTCGATCCTCTTGTTCGTGTACATGGGTCGCAACATCACGGACGGCCGGACGAAGCTGATCTGGGGAGCGACGCTGATGATCCCGTTGGTGTCGATCTCCAGCTATCTCGGGCTCGCCTCCGGGCTGACGGTCGGACTGATCGAGATGCCGGCCGGTCACGCGCTGGCGGGCGAGGAGGTGCTCAGCCAGTGGGGTCGGTACCTCACCTGGGCGCTGTCGACGCCGATGATCCTGCTCGCGCTCGGTCTCCTGGCCGACGTCGACCGTGGGAGTCTGTTCACCGTGATCGCGGCCGACATCGGGATGTGTGTCACCGGCCTCGCGGCCGCGCTCGTCACGTCGTCGTACGCCGTCCGGTGGCTGTTCTACGCCGTGAGCTGTGCGTTCTTCGTGGTGGTCCTGTACGCCCTGCTGACCGAGTGGGCCGACTCCGCCGCCGCAGCGGGCACCGGCGAGATCTTCGACACGCTCCGGATCCTCACGGTCGTCCTCTGGCTGGGCTACCCGATCGTCTGGGCGCTCGGGATCGAGGGGCTGGCCGTGATCCAGTCCGTCGGCCTCACCTCGTGGGCCTACTCCGCGCTGGACGTGCTGGCGAAGTACGTCTTCGCGTTCCTGCTCCTCCGGTGGGTCGCCGACAACGAGCGGACGATCACGACCTCACAGCGCGAGGCGGGGTCCGGCACGCCCGCCGACGACTGAGGGAAGGCTCCGAGTCGCACCCGCTTCACAGACTTGTTTCTGGACAGTCCGCAAGTACCTTCGCAGGGCCGTACGGCAGTTCGGTCACCCGTCCAGCTCCACCTCGCCAACGCAGGGGAGTGACCGGAGTTCGGAGGAGACGGCGACGTAGACGGCGAACGACGCGAGTCCGACCGGAACGCACAGCATCGCCGTCGAGGGGGTGGTGAACCGGCCGACAGTGCCACCGAGTAACGACCCGGCAGGAAGCGCCAGAACCGACAACGAACCCAACACCGAGGTGACGCGACCGACAATCTCCTCTGGCGGTGCCGACTGGACCAACGCGACGACCTGAATGTTGAACGCGCCAACAGGGACGAACGCCAGCGCCAACAACGGTGCGGTGAGGGTCAGCGACCCGGCGAGTACGCCAGCAGCCCACAGCACAGCCGACAGCAGACCGGTGCCGACGGCGACGGCTCCGAACGGGATGTCGTCGATCAGGCCCGCTGTCACGGCGCCAGCGACGTTGCCGAGCGTGAAGGCCGCAATCAGGACGCCGTACGCACCGGCGCCGCCGAGGTCGACCACGGGTACCTGTGGCACCTGCATCGTCTCCGCGAACGACGGCATTGTCGCCAGCGCGACTCCGACTGCGAGGTTCGCCACGGCCGCGCCGGCCAGCAGTGACAACAGGAACGACTCCCGGATGTAGTCGAACCCGACCCGGAGTCGCTCTAGGTACGGTGTCTCTTCAGTCTCTGTCACAGTCTCTCCGTCGGCCTCGGGGACGGCGACTGTGGCGAACAACGCCGTGGTGACGAGAAAGGAGACGGCGTCAAACACGAACAACGACACGGCGCCGAAGGCGGCGATCGCCAGCCCGGACAACCCGTTGCCGACGAAGTCCGTCCCGTCAGACGCCAACGAGAACGCCGAGTTGGCGGCGACGAGCCGGTCTTCGTCGAGTAGTCGCGGCAGCGCGGCCGACATCGCGGGGTTGGCGAACTCGTTCATACTCGCCAACACCGGCATGACGATCAGGATCACCTCCACCCGGAGAACGCCGAAGTGAGCGCTGAGTGGAATCACGGAGACGACGACTGCCTGGAGCAACTGCGTGGCTACGAGCACGCGCCGCACGTCCCAGTCGTCGACGAGCGGACCGGCGACGAACTGGAAGGCACCGGGCAACAGCGTGAGGAACCCCGCCAGGCCGGTGAGAAACGGGTCGTTCGACAGTTCGTGGACGAACCACGTCGCCGCGACGAAATAGAGACTGTCGCCGAGGTTGGTGACAAGCCGACCGGCAAACAGCCTGCGGAACTTCGCGTTGGCGAACACCTCACGCATGGTCCGCCCGTTCGAGGGAGTCCTCGAGGTGAGTTATCGCCTGCTGGCACTTCGAGGCGATTGGCTCGACGAGTTCCGACTGGAACGCCGCTGCGTCTCCGTGTTCGAGCTCGAACAGCCGTTGTTCGTCCGGCCAGTAACCGAACCGATCGCCGCGTTCCTGTGCGCGGAAGAACTTCAAAACACGCTCTGTGAGACTGTCGAACCTCTGGAACCACTGTTCGTCGATTGCCACCGCCTGCTCGGCTGCTGCGCCGAGGTCGTAGTCGTGGAGCGCGTTCAGGAGGCTACCGTACGACGCGAGCGCGGCAAACGACTCCGGGTCTGTGTCGACCGTCGTGGTATCGTACTCGCCGAGGTCGACGCGGTCCAGAAGGTACCGTGACATGCACCCTGTGACGATATTGACGTGGTAGTGACGGAGCCAGGTCAACTGATCACCGGTCCACGTCGACGCCTCCGTGTCGTCCATCGGGACGGCGAAGCCCTCCCGGTCGGACTCGGTCATGTCCATGTCCGGTTGGAGTACTCGGCCAGGGACGCTTCGCTCGTCGACGAGCCACCGAACAGCGTGCTCGAACACGGTTGGGTGAAGTTGCTCCTGGATGGCCCCGATCCACAACAGTTCGACGACGATGTCGGAGTGACCGGCGGCGATCCCTCTGATCACGCCAGCCGTGATCGTCGTCTCCAGCTCGTACGGCAGTGGCGGGGCGAGGAGTCGGTCCCCACCCCAGCCGAAGTTAGTCGGCGCGAACACAGAGTGCGTTAGTGCGTAGTAGTCGCTGAACGTCGCCTCTACGGGGTCCGGCGGGTACGCGACCGCTGAGTGAGACACGATCTCTTCGATGTCGTACCCGTGGTCGTGGTACCCCCACAGCTCCGCTTCGAGCAGGAGATCCAACAAAGAGTTGGGTTGTCGTTCGACTCCCCAGACTGTGTCACCACGGAGAACACGGTCCACGGCGTTCTCGGTCCGTTGCTCCAAGTCACCCGTCTGGCGGAGGGAGACGGCCGGCAGCCCGTAGCTCCTGAACAACGTCGGGTACCGATCGAACAGTTCCGCGTACCGAGGGTCGTTCGTTCGCTCTACCAGATGTGCTCGCACTTCTGGTACCGACTCGCCCGCGAGACGACCCACGTACTCGAAGAGTCCCAGTTCGATGAAAGCCTTCCGTAGTGTCTCCGACTGTTGTCTCTCTGTCCACGCCAGTGGCTCGAAGAGATCGAGCGTGTCGGACAGATACGTCTCGGCTCGGTCGCTAATCTTCTGCACTTGTTCTTTCATTTTGTTTAAAACTTGGATTGAGGGCTGTCAGCTCCCTGTCGACTACTGTAGCTACTCAGTCGAAGGAGATGAGAGCCCAGGAACCGTCCTGTTCCGTCTGCTTGTTCTCGTCGACCGATTCTGTCAGATTGGGCATCTTCAGCCCCACGTCGGTGTCACTCATTCGAGATTCAGGAGTTTCCTCCTGCCAGCACATGAGTAACTCTGCAATGAAAACGTTTTTGGCCAAATAATTCTCACTATCTGGCAACCCGAATGAGAAACAACGTAAAATATAACCTGAGACGACTTTTCAGTGTACGGAACCTCAGGTCGGTCCACATCGGTGACGGTGCCGACACACTGACATACCTCACCGACGTAACCGGCGACTACGAGTTGTGGTGCATCGACGAGCCGGGAGCGCCACCCCGCCAGCTCACCTTTCGCGGTGGTGTCGCCCCTGGCTCGTTGCACACGGCGACGAATTGGCTGTCGTTCTCGGCAGCCGGAGCCGACAGCGGTCGTCAGTTGTTCGCCGTCGACCCGTCGTCGGGGGCGTCTCGGCGGCTCACCGACGAGCCGGGCGTCGTCCACCGGTGGGGACTGTGGCTTTCGGACGGCAGTGGCGTCGTCTGTGCCGCCAACGGTCGAGACCGGGCGACGTTCGACGTGGTCCGAGTCGCTGGCGACGACCGTACCCGACTGTACGAACACGGTGGAGACTCGCAGATCACGCCGGTCGGGTGGGGCCCGGACACCGGTCGGCTCCTCGTGCTCGAGACACGAGCCAACGGGGACGAGACACTCGCGGTGGTCGAGACGGGGAGCGGGACGCTCACCCGCGTCGGTACGGACGAGACCGACTCTCGACGGCTCAGATCACTCGCGCCCGCGCCAGGGGAGGACGCAGTGTACGCTGTAACAGAACACGACTCCGACCGTAGGGGAATCTACCGAATCGACCTCCAGAACGCCCAGACCACACCGGTCGTCACCACCGACGCGAACCTCAAGTCGCTGTCTGTCGACCCAGACAGTGGTCGGGTCGTCTACGAACGAGAACATGACGGGACAGCGCGCCTCCAGACCGGGATGTTGAAAGACACGACGACTGTCGAGTCACTCCCGGAGCCGGCGCTCGACTCCGGGTACTTCGGGCCGATCGCTCTCGGACCGGACGGTGAACGTGCGGCTGTCGTCTACTACCGAGGAGTCGCTCCGCCACAGGTGTACACCGTCGAGTTGGCGACCGGCGAGACGACACAGTGGACGTACCTGACGAACCCGTCGATGACTGACGATCCACCGGTGCCGTCGTCCGTCCGGTACGACTCCGACGGTGTCGACGTACACGGCTTCCACACGACACCGTCGACCGACGGCCCACGCCCGGCGATCGTTTACTTTCACCCCGGCCCGACACAGCAGGCACACCGGACGTTCAATCCGCTCCGGCGATACTTCGTCGGCGAAGGGTACGCCTACTTCGAGCCGAACTACCGCGGGTCGTCCGGCTACGGTCGACGGTTCCGCCGACTTGACCACGGCGAGGGACGGTTCGACGCCGTCGCCGACGCCCGGCGGGCCGTCGACTGGGTCGCCGACCGTCCGTCCGTCGACGACGATCGGGTGGTGTTGTTGGGCCACTCATACGGCGGCTTCCTGGCGCTCGCAGCAGCAACAACTGGTGCCGCCGTCGGCGCAACGGCCGCGCTCGCGCCCATCACCGACTTCGAGACGTTCCTCCAAGAGACCGAGCCGTGGCGGCGGGCAAACCGCGAGGCAGAGTACGGCTCGTTGGACGACGACCGGGATCTCCTCCGTCGTCTTAGCCCGACCGACGATCTCGGGAACGCCGCGTGTCCGCTCCTGTTCATCCACGGGACGGGGGACTCGACAGTGCCACCGACGCAGTCGAAGCGGGCCGTCGAGACGGCCGCGGAACACGACGTAGATGTCAACTACGAGTTCCTGGAGGGTGCCGACCACGGACTCACCGCGAACGACGACCGCGTCGCCGCGTTCGGCCGCGTGGCCGAGTTCTTCGACCGACACGTCGGCGAGGACTCCTGACGGTCGACTACTCGGAGACGGGCCTGACGGCGGGCTTCCCTGAGAGTACCACCTGACGGTCAGCTACCCGAGGGTAACCACCGTACACCCGGCAGTGTCGGATCGCGGCCGCGAGGCCGACGAGTCCGGCAACGGCGAACGCCAGTGGGACGATTCCGTCCGCCGCCGCGGTGACACCCGCGAAGTCGAAGAGCGGGACATCGTTCAACGGTCCGACGTACAGCACACCGGGATACAGCGTCTCGAACAACCGCTGGGAACCGGTCCACAGCTCGGCGACCATCGTCAACAACGACAGGAGACTTTCCAGCCGCCAGTCACGAGTCGCTACTTCCCGAGGCCTACAGCGGCCGAGCGTCCCGCGTGTCGCCCGTGTCACTCGCGTCGCCACCGTCCTCGACGACCCGGTCGCGCAGCTCGCGGTACACCGCGACGGAGAACGGCCAGAACACGGCCGTGACGACGGCGAGGAAGACGGCGCCGACGGCCTGGAGCGCCACCGCCTCCGTCGTGGAGAGCAACGGGTACCAGTCTAGCTGGGCGGCGGCGGCGTCGGCTCCCCCCGGTGTCGACGTGAACGTGCCGGGCGTGCCGTCCAACGACCCGACGATTCCGACGAGAAACCCGACGGTGCCGAACGCCATCAGGACCACGGTGTAGCCGAGTGTCGTGAGTAGACTCCCGCGAACCACCGCGACGCTGCGGCCGAAGGCGTCGCCGACTCCCAGGCCGTCCAGCGTGATGGCGTGCGCGAAGAAGTGGACGGCCACGAGCGGGACGGTCAGCAGTGTGACGAACAGGAGCGCGAAGGCCAAGAGGGCGAGACCCGCCGTCAGGCCGTCCGCGACCGCGAGCACCCCGACGCCGACGACGAACGAGAGGATCACGAACACGACAACTCCGACGACACCGACGACGGCCCCGACGGCGCCGAGGCCGAGGAACCCGACGAACACCCGGAGGACGTGCTCGCGGACGCCCGCCAGGAACGTTCCGAAGCCGCCGTCACCGTCCAGCGCCGCCGCCGACAGCGGAACGATGCCGGCGAGCAACAACGGCGTCGTGACGAAGCTGACGAGCGAAGTCGCCGTGGAGTACAACGGGAGGGCACTCGCGGGGACGAGCCCCTGTGCGGCGACGACTCCGATCTGGACCACCGTGAAGACGGCCGCGACGGCGAGCAACGCGGGGGACTTCCTGACGGCGCCGACTGCGGCCACGAGCGAACGACTGAGTGTCACAGCGGCCGTGGCTCGTTCTGGTACTTGAACGTTGGCGGGGCGTCTCACTACCCGTGGCGCGAGACAGTGAGCGTGCGGGTGGTAGTCACACGGCGGGAGTGTCGCCCCCGTCACCGCTGTCGTTGTTGCTGTCGGTGTCGTTGTTGCTGTCGGTGTCGCCGATGTCGCCGGTGTTGTCGGCGTCGCTGATATCGCCGGTGTTGTCGGCGTCGCCGATGTCGCCGGTGTTGTCGGCGTCGCTGATATCGCTGGTGTTGTCGGTGCCGTTGGCGCCACTCGCGTCGTCATCGCTCTCGACGACACGGTCGCGCATATCCCGGTACACCGCGACGGAGAACGGCCAGAGAGCGGTGCTGGCGAGGACCACGAAGAGGTAGCCGACGGCCTGGATCACGTACGCCTGTGTCGGCGTGAACACCGCGACCGACTCCGCCCGTTCGGCCACATCGGCCGCCGGCGGGACGGTGCCGTCCAACGACCCGGCGACGACGGTGAACAGCCCGACGACCCCCAGACACAACAGGACGAAGGCGTACCCCGTCGCAGTGCCGAGATTTCCGCGAACGACCGCGACGCTGCGCCGGAAGGCGTCACCGAGGCTCGACCCGTCCAGAACGACGGCGTGTGCGAAGAAGTGGAGTGCGACCAACGGGAGCGCCAACAGGAAGTACCACACCACCCACGCCACCACGACGGTGACGAAGGCCGCCGACCCGCCGGCGACGCCCCCGACCGTCAGTGCGACCAGCGCTCCGACGACGACGAACCCGAAGCCACCGCCGACGCCCAGGAGGGCCGCCAGGACCCCGAGCCCGAGGCAGCCAACGAACACCCGGAGGACGTGCTCGCGGACGCCGCGCAGGAACGTCCCGAGGTTGCCGTCACCGTCCAGCGCCGCCGCGGACAACGCCACGCCGCCGGAGAACATCACCGGCAGGGACAGGAACACGACGACCGAGGTCGCCGTAGAGTACGGCGACACGGCCCCGGACGGGACGTACTGCTGTGCGACGACGAGCGCGAACTGCCCGGCGGCGACCAGGAACCCGACGGCGAACAACGACGGCGTGGCCCGGAGCGCACCCAGCGCGGCGACGAGCGAACGACGGACTGTCACGGCGACGGTGGCACGCTCCGGCACTTGAACGTTGGCGGGGCGTCTCTGTGGGTGGGCCACGACTGGGTGTCACCCCCCCTTCTCACTCCGACAGGAAACTCACTAGATTCACCGCGAAGTGGACCAGACAGACGACGATCACGCTGTCGCAGGCGACGAACAGCGCCGTGAGAACGGCCGCGGGAACTCCGATGTAGAACGTCTGCTCGGCGTCGAACGTGTCGCCGATCCCGTGGACGAGCGTGAACGCCAGCCAGGAGACGACGGCCGCGAACGTGACGCTCCCCGAGAGTCCGGCGACGCGTGGGACGACGTACCCCTGGTACGCGAGTGACTCTACCACGCCAGCAGACAGTGCCGTAACCGTGTAGCCCGCGACGCCACGACTGGCCTGCTCGGAGACGAACCCCTCCGGCGTGTTCAGGTCGAGTCGCTCGTAGACGTTGTAGACGGCAGTCGTCACGACGAACAGACCGACGAACCCCGTCGCAGACCACGCGAGGGCGGTGACGGCGTCGCCGGTGACACCCCCGAGTCCGAACGTCGGGACGAACTCGCTCACGACCGGGAAGGCGACGGGTGGGCGGACGCCGACGGAGGCGAGCGAACGCCCCTCGACTCCGAGCACGAACGCGACGAGCGCGAGCCCCGCGACCCACTTCCGAACGTCACTCCGGAGCCAGTCGTCCATCTCGCCGACCGGGCCGAGTCGAGCGTCGATCTCCGAGGTCGTCTGGTAGCCGAGCGCCGCGATCCCGACGCCGGCGACCGTGGTGAGTGTCGACACGGGCGGGACCGCGACTGTCGGCCATACGAACGTTTCGAGTCCCATCACAGAACGCAGTAACAGGTACACTCCGGAGAGAGGAGGAAGCTATAGACTGTCCCACTCGTCTCTCGGCTGGCGAGTGCGACCACAGCGACTTCCCTGTCTACTGGTCGAAGCGCGGCAACACATGAACACATCTGATAGCAAGAAAAATAAAATAGTTGTGTCGTTCACCGTGGGGTGCTCAGCTACAGCAGTTCGTTTCAGTAGAATATTACGTGCTCTACAGCCATAGAAATGCTTATACCTGTAGGGTCGGACAGTGCAGTTGAGAGAAGCGGACTCCCAGACATGAAATCGCCGTACTATATCGATCGAGAAGCTAACGCTGCGGTCGCATCCACGAAGAAGGCGTTAGAGCATGCGCTTTACAAGGCCGGTGTTTCTCTCGATATCCCCGAGGAGTACACCGGCGTCACTGGCTTCTATGCGGACAACATCCGCGTCAACAAGCTCGCGTACGCGGTGATCGACAAGTACGATTTATCTGCGGTACGAACCTGGTACAAATACGGGCAGTATGAGCCGTACGAAGAACTGAGAGCAGGCAAACTCGAGGTTGGCCCGATCAACAACCTCGGGGAGTACGTGCATAGCAGGCAGAAACAGGATCTACAGGTCGGTGACCTGGTCAATGCACTCTTGGAGTTCAATCTCGCGGAACTATTCCAGATGGACACGTACGAGTTCCTCCGGACGAACTACCGGGGGTTCGCCCCAGATGGGGTAGAGCAGGTGTACTTGGCCAGCACCGAGATCATCAGGGTCCTACAAGAGGCGGCTGAGGCGGCTGAAGAAGAGATCCGTTCCCGAGTTCTCGAGTGGCGAGAGCAGATACAAGAGGCGGCACTCGACATCGAGTACGCCACCGGAGCTATCGACTACCTCCCAGCGTACGCAGCCGAGCGGCTCAACTGGTTCGTCGACACGCTGGCGGATCTATTGATCTCTATTGAGTGTTCTGGCGGCCCGCTCACTTCGGCCACCGACCACCTCGAACGGGCGAGAGACTACTATCATCAAACCTTCTGGCCGATTACCGCGATGTCAATCTCTATCGAAGAGGTCGAAGGTCCCGACGCCGAGCGTTACCGAAACAAAGGGCGAGGGATCCGTAGCCAACTCAAGTCAGATTCGGAGACGGAGAAGACGAACTGGGAGACCGACCTCACTGACGACAGGCTCACACCGACAGTCAGCGAACGCCAGTCGGTGGTGATGGAAGATGGAATGGGGAGCCAGATGTTCGACGCAAGCGTACGACTCAGTGATGGAGACTGACGAACACGGTGTGTATATCGACTTTCCGGTAGCAGTAGACTACTGTCGAGTGTACTCCGAAGCGTACAATTCAGCCAAAGTTTCCATCGACACTCTCCACAACGAGTGGAGGGCACGGCTCGAGATCAGCGAAAACGTCGAAGACGAACTGGACGAGAGGATATTCGCTCTCCAGGGAATGCTCGAGTTTCTCCGCGACTGTGCAAAAGATCTCGTCTACGAGGAAAACCACGACGATCCCGAAACCGAATTCTGTCAGTCTGTCCTAACGAGAGAGTCAATCGGTGACGGGATCGGAATGAACATCCCTGAATCGTTCGAGACAGATATCGAGGAGGCACGTAACTACGTGAGAGAACGGGGATTGAAGAAATACATCGTCTACCTCAATACGACGCTCGGAAACGTATCGACTCTCCACAGCAGACTCGACGGGATAACAGGGTCGTGTGAGACACCGTCAGCGAACCGGTTCTGGGCGAAGAACAACTTCGAGAGGTTCGCAGCCTCCGACACCCACTGTACTAGCCTCGTCGATGGGCACTACTGGTCGAAGTCGTCAGGAGACCTGATACTGATTCGCACAGGTGAACGTGGGGGATACGACTTCGATGCAGTTGCGTCTGAGCTGACGAACGGTGGGTCACACGACGTAGAGGTCGAGACACCAGAAGGAGTCAGGCGACGCCACGCGGGTGCCTCGAACTGATCATTCAACGCTAAGCTTTCGACAGTCGCTGTAAGAGCGGTTCTGGGTACACTTCTTCAACTTTGTCGGTGGTCCTTTTCGCCTCTTCTGCAAGTTCATTTTTAAACTCTGAGGTTCTTTTCGGGGCATCCATCTTCGCCTCTCTCGGGTAAGGTCTAGTGAGTCTCTCCAGTGCTTGCTCTACCTCAGTGTCGTCCAGCGAGACGGGCGTTGAGTACCGCTTCTGGCGAAGCTCCTCGATATCTGACAGTATCCGACCGATGGCTTCACTCTCGGCTTCGTCGGGTGATTTTGACCGGATATCTTGGCTGACCGGCTCCGTTGCGTCGAGCGCTTTCGCTCTCGATTCGACACGCTTCGCAAGAGCCTGTACCTCCCGGCACCACTTTCGTCTTCTGTCTCGCCTCGATCGCCGTGCTCCGAGAACGTGGGCAAGCGACTGTGTCACGAGCCCTCCTACGACCCCCCCTACGAGTGCCGTCAACAGTCCAGTGTTCACGCTCCAGCGTGTTCACTGGAAAAGGTAAAAACCTCAGGAGATTTGTGGCGATTCATGCTTCTACAGCACTTTAGAAATTTTTTAATTTTAATCATCCTAATATGCCACAGGCGCACACCCGTCACCCCGCACGTCCAGAGGCTGACAGGCCCTCAGTCCTCTGCGACGGTCACGACCGGCACGGGCGCCGACCGGACGGTCTGCTCGGCGACGCTGCCGAGCAGGATGCGGTCAGTGCCGGTGCGGCCGGTCGTCCCCATCCCCACTGCGTCGACCGCCTCCGACTCGACGTGCTCGACGATCGTCTCGACGGGGTCACCGTGTGCGACGTGGCGGACGGTGTCGACACCGTGGTCGGCGGCGGCGTCGACGACGCTGTCGACGGCCGCCTCGGCGGCCCGTTCGTTCTCGGCGCCGGCGTCACCCTCGCGGAGGTCCGGCGCGAGACCGGCGTCGTCGACGACGGACAGGACGTGGACGGTCGCGTCCATCGCCGCGGCGAGCGCCAGGACGTGGTCGGCGGCTCGCTCGGCGTCGTCGCTGCCGTCCGTCGGGACGAGCACCCGATCGTACGGGAACTGGAGCGACTCGTCGTCGGCCATCCGGACGCTCACCACGGGGACGGAGGCGAGCCGGACCACCTTCTCCGTCACGCTGCCGGCGAGGTACCGCGACACCCCCTCGCGGCCGTGCGTCGGCATCACGACGAGATCCATCCCGTAGCGGTCGGCGTAGTCGACGATGGTGGGCGCGGGGTTGCCCTGGACCACGTCCGTCTCGTAGTCCACGCCGAGGCTGTCGAGCGTCGCCGCCGCCTCGTCGAGCACGTCTTCGCCCTGTCGGACGAGCGCGTCGACCGTCTGTCCCTCGACGACTGTGACGCTGTCACGGGTGGTGTCGGCGACGTAGAGGATCCGGAGCTGTGCGTCGGCCCACAGCCCTACCGACGCCGCGTAGTGGAGGACCTCCGCCGCACCGTCGCTGCCGTCGTACGGAACGAGGATCTCGTCGTACATCTCACCCGCCGGCTACGGCTGTCGGACGGATAATACTTCCACTCCTCGGGGGATGTCCACCGCCGTGCACCCCGTTCACACCGACGCGAGGGGTGGGTCCGGACCACCCCGGGCCTCCGCGCGGTCGGACGCCGGTGATCGACGCGACCGACGAGAGGGGAGCGAACGGCCTCGGCGGGCTCGACTGTACTCCCGCCGGCTCCACACTCGGCTGGGTGGTCGTGACGGAGTCGGTGAACTCGGTGGCGGCGGTGGTGTGTACTCTCGGGTGAACGGTGCGACTGTCGCCCCGAGGACAGTCGGCTGCTGGTGACTGAATCCGTCGCTGGCCGTCGACGTGCACGAGCAGCCGACCACAGACGACTCTAGGTGACTGCTGTAGTGCCCGGCGGAGGGCTAACTCGTGTACTCAGGCGTTGCTAGCCCACTCGATGCCGTTTCGATCGAGCTGAAGTTGTCGACTTCCGCGGGAGCGTCCAGCTTGGCAGTGACTGCCATCGCTTTGATCCCGTCCGAGAGGTACGCGAACCGAGCGATGTCGGTCGCGGAGATCAACTCTGCCCACGAGCTCTCGATGTACGACTGCGTCTCCGCCGACAGCGACACTCCACTGACGTCCGTGACGACTCCTCTGTAGTCGTTCGTCTGTGCCAGCGAGAGGAACTGTTCTTCGTCCGCGCTGAGGTTCGAACTGTCCTCGACTGTCCCGTCCCACTCGGTGAGATCGACGATCAGTACTCCGCTCTCTTCTCTGAACTCGGCGTTACCTTCGGACTGCACAACGACAGCAGGTAACTCGTAGAGATAATAACCGTGTTACCCCACAGACAGTGAAACGGATCGAAGATTTTACTACCGGAAAAGATTGCCAGTTCTCGATCCAGTGTTTGTATAGTGAGACTCATTATTACGAGTTGTTGTCGAGACGTATCTAATGTGAACTGCTACTCTACGCTGGGATCACGGTCAGTCCGATCACGGACAGAGTCCAACGGTTCCTACGTCTCGTCGACCTCACTCCTCGTCTTCGGCCGTCTCGAGGTCCGTGGTGTCCTCGTCTATCTCGGTCGTCACCGGGTCGTCGTCCCCGCGATCGACTGTCACGCGCGCCTTCTTGATCCGGGTGTCTTCCACCCGCTCGGCGCGCAAGGTGACGTTCTCGTACTCGAACGACTCCCCCTGCTCGACCAGACGCCCGGCGCGGTTGAACACGAACCCCGCGATCGTCTCGAACTCCTCGCCTTCCGGCAGGACGATGTCGAGCTCCTGGTTGACGGCGTCGACGGTGACGGAGCCGTCCACGACCACGGTGTCGTCGTCGATCCACTCGATCGGTCGTTCCTCGTCGTCGTCTAAGATCTCTCCCAGGATCTCCTCGGAGACGTCCTCCAGGGTGGCGATCCCCTCCGTCGCGCCGAACTCGTCGACGACGATCGCCATCTGGAGGCGACGCTCCCGCATCTCCGACAGCAGTTCCGCGACGTCTTTCGACTCCGGGACGTGCAGCGCCTCGCCGGCCACGTCGCCGACCGTCCGGTCGGAGTCACGGTCCGCGGCCGACAGGTCCCGAACGTCGAACACGCCGACGACGTTGTCCAGCGAGTCGTCGACGGCCGGGAGGCGGGCGTGGCCGGCGTCGAGACACTTGTCGATGGCCGCCTCCACGCTCGTGTCCGTCGACACCGCGACCACGTCCAGCCGGGGTGTCATCACCTCCTTGACCGTCCGGTCGTTGAACGCCAGCGTCCGGTCCAGCATCTCCCGTTCCTCCTCGTCGAGGATGTCCTCGCGCTCGCCCGTCTTGATCATGTTCCGGATCTCCTCGCGCGTGACGTACGACGACTCGATGGCGGAGCTGCCGCCCGTCACCTTGTTGACGATCTTCGTGAGGTAGTAGAACACCGTGACGAGCGGCCACAGCAGCTTGCCGACGAGCTTCAGTGCCGGCGCGACCGTGCGTGCCCACGAGTCCGTGTTCTCGACGGCGTACGACTTCGGCGCGCTCTCGCCGAACAGGAGCACGAGCGACGTGATCCCCAGCGAGGAGACCAACACCGCCGCGCCCGCGTCGAAGTAGAAGCCGACGACGGTCGTCGAGATGGACGACATCGTGATGTTGACCAGGTTGTTGCCGACGAGAATCGTCACGAGCAACCGGTGCGGGTCGTCCTTCAACGACTGCACGAGCGCCGCGCCCCGCTTCCCCTGCTCGACCATCGCGTCGACCTGGTGGGCCGGCAGTGAGAACAGGGCGATCTCCGACGACGAGAAGAACCCCGAGCACATGATCAGAAACAGAATCGCCGTCACTCCCAGTGCCGTGAACGCCGGTCTCCCGAGTTCGACCCCGACGAACGGAACGGTGTACAACGGCACCACCGCCTCGACGGCCGTAGCGGGCATCATATCGGTCGGGCTTGCGGAGGTGGCGTTTTGAATGCTGTGGAGTGGCGTGATTGGGGGGTGGCTCGGTGGTGACCGAGACGCCTCGACGACGAGGGAGAGTGAGCGAGTGCGACGGCGGAGCGGCACGGCAACACAAGACTGACAGGCTGCGGTGTCGACGCAGGGTGCGTGTCCCCGTCTCTCCCCGCCGCTCGTGTGGTGACGCTGTGAGTGCTGCTCGTCCTCGCGGCCGTCGCCGGCGGCACGGCCGCGTCGCCCGTCGCGCCAGAAGCCAGCGCCGCGGGCTGTCCGGTAGAGAGCGACGCCGCCACCGTCGCCGATCCATCCCCGACGACACTCACCCCCGCCGTGGTGAACGAGACCCGCGACACGACCGTCACGGTGGGTGATCTCGCGGTCGTTCCGCTGGCGCTCCCGGCCGGCGAGAACGCGACGGTCACTGTGGCGGCACAGGCGAACGGCTCCGGAACGGACGACGGCTACCTCGCCCGGCTGCGGGTCCGCGACGACGGCGACGGCGCGACGACACTCCTCGTGAACACGCTCGTCGCCGGCGGTCGAGCGCCGACGACCGGCGAACGGGCGGACGGCGAGCGGGCGACTGCCGCTCGGCCGGAGACGTTCGCCGTCGACGCGGCCGACAAACTCGTGAACCGGAGTGTGACCGCCGGCACGCCGCCGGCGAACACGTCCCCGACGCTCGCCCCCGGGGAGTACGTGGTGACCGTCGCGAACGACGACGACGTGGTGGCGACCCGGACGGTAACCGTACAGCCGGCGGAGCCGGCGACCGTCACCCTCCGGCGCGGCCGGCCGACGGTGTTCGACGACGCGACGGCGGCGTCGCTCGCGGCCGGCGACGGGCTCGTCCCGCTGGCGGACGACGGCTACGGCTCCGCGGTCGTCGAGAGGGAGACGCTCGTCGTCCGGATCGACGCGCCGGGGCTGCTCGGTGCCGTCGCGGCACAGCCGGGCGAGACGGCGACCGCGCGTGTTCGGCACCTGTTCGATCGCCCGTCGAAGCCCGCGAGCGTCGAGATCTACGGCCCCTGCGGCGGGATCGGTCTCGCCAGGACCGCCGACGCCGGCGGGATCCGGGCGGTGACGGAGTACGACCGTGGCCGGGTGACGCTCCTGATCGACACCGACCGACTCGGAGGCTTCGAGAACGGCGGACAGACGGTCGACGTGGACGCCGACAGCCCGCGACTGGCGGGCGCTCTCGACGGCGCGAACGCCTCGTTCCACGTCGCGTCGCCGACCGTCGAGATCGAGCACACGCCGACGGGTCCGACCGCGGACGCGACGCTCGCCGGGTCGACGCCGCTGGTGCCCGGGAGCCGAGTGAACGTCTCGCTGTCCTCGCGGATCGACAGTGGGCTGGACCGGACCGCGACGGCGACTGTCGGACCGGACGGCCGCTTCGTCGCCCGGGTGAACCTCACCGGCGCGTCGACGCCGAACGTCTTCGTCGGGCGCGTCGCCGGTGACCGCGTGCGGGTCGACCTCGGCGACCCGCCCCGAGTCGGCTGGGAGTTGGACGTGCCGACGGCACCGCTCCGGCCGGGGTCGGAGATCCGGGTGCGGGATTCGACCGCCGACCTGCTCGTTCTCTACGAGTTCGACCCCACCAACGAGACGTACCGCGTCGTCGACACCACCGCCACCGACGACGAGTTCCACGTCGGCGTCGACGAGTCGCCGCGGTGGTACCTCGTCGTCGCCCACGAAGACGGCGACGGTGACGGCGAGTTCGACGGCCCGGCGACGGACCCGCCCGTCCGGGTCGCCGGCAGCGCCGTCGCCGACTGGCTCGCCTCTACGACCTCGCGTCTCGACGTGCCAGAGCGAGCGCCGCCGGCGCCGACCGACGACCGCGTCGTCCTCCCCGAGCGACTGCGCGAGTCGACGCCGACGTCCCCGACGCCTTCACCGAGTCCGACGCCAGCCGTGGCGACCGGCGCGACGACGCCGACCGACACCGCGACGGCGTCCTCGGACGGTCGGGCGGCCGTGTCGCCCTCGACCGAGACGGCCGCGTCCGGGTTCGGCACGGCCGTCGCCGTCGGTGCGGTGCTCGCGGCAGTCGTGGGGTCGGTGCTCGTGGCCCGACGGCGGCAGCGGTGGTGACGCGCTACAGCCGTTCGACGGCTCGCCGGAACGCCTCGATCTCCTGGCTCCCGACGTACACCGGATCGTCGCCGTGTCGGTAGAATCGAATTCCGTCGGAGCCTGCGACGACGTACTCGATGCCTTCGTCGCCGCTGCGGACGCCCCGGCCCATCGTCGCCGTCGGCTCTGCGACCTCGAATCGCTCGATGTCGCTCGGGCGGATTCGGCGCTCCGAGAGTTCCAGCGGGAAGAAACGGTAGTAGACGCCGTCCGTCCGCACCGTCAGCTCCAGTCTGGTGATCCACAGCCCCGCGAACGGAACGACGACGGTCAGGAGGACCAGCCCGGCGATCCAGACGGCTGCCTCGCGCAGGCTGTCGCTGTCGGCCGCGACGACCGCACCGACCGTGACCGTCGTGACGAACCCCGAGATCACGAGGAATCCCCACAGCCACGGCTGTCGCATCGGCTGAGTCTCTTCGTGGAGGACGGCGGCGTCGGTCTGTGACACGGCTCTCGGTCGTCTGTGTGGCGGTGAGAAACTGAATCCTGTGGCCGTGTGCGGCGGGTGTGACGCGGGAAGGTTCACCTGTGGTCACGCTGTCGCGCCCGTCTCCCGCCGCGTCACAGTCAGTTCACGGCCGTGTTTCGGTCGCGTCCGCCGCGTCCGCAGCGTCGTCCGTCACGCCCGCGTCGTCGTCCGCCGCCCTACCGACGGTCGGCGTCTCGACCACGGTGAACAACAGCTCGACCAGCGTCTCCGTGAGCGCGTCGCGCTCCGCGGGTGTGAGTCGGTACGCCGCGTCGCCGTCCGCGCCGGGAACGGCGTCGGCCAGCGTCCGCCCGTCCTCGGCGTCGCGGTCGATCTCGGCGGCCGTCACGTCGCCGACCGCCTCCGCGAGGACGGCGAGGAGCCGTTGGAGCGCCGCTCCCGGCACCGCGCCGTCCGCGTCGAGCCGGTCCCGGACCGTGTGAATCCGCGCCGCGAGGGCGTCGGCGCGGTACGTCGGGAGCGGCGCGTCCGCGAGGCTGTCCGCGTAGGCCGTGTAGTCGTTCGTGAGTGTGGTTACGTCCGGCGTGCCGCCACGTTTTTGTGGCGAAGAGGTGGATGTACTCATTGTCGTGGGCCGCCACGACACTGCGGTGGTAGGGTGGTGTGACACCCTGCCGTTTTTCGGCTCGCACCGCAGCGTCGTATTTCGGACTGAAGAGAGGCAGCGTGTTAAGGCTTGTGGGGGTTCAATTTGTAGCTATATTTGCGGACCATGTGAGTCGGACAGGGGTGAAGGAGGTTCGGGTGGACGTGGCGGGTGGCGTTGGCTGTGAAGGGGGTGGGTGTTGGGTGGGGGCAGTGGAGGTGTGGTAATCGCAGTGCAGTGGGAGGCAGAAATCGTCCGCGACTGTCCGCCGTGGCAGGCAGTCCGCGGGTGTTAGTTCGGGTCGTCTCCTGTGTTGGCGTCGTGCTCGCCGTCGCCGCTGGTCGCGTCAGTTTGGGTGTCTGTCGCCATCGCGTTTGAATCGTCGCTCACCTCGGCTTCACCATCCCGAACTACATCTGCGGAAGCATCGGACTCTGCTTCCCTCTCTGAGCCACCCGATTCCGTCACGTCCGTGTCGCTGTCGTCGTCGGGCGTTGTGTCGTTTGCCGTCTCGTCTTGATCTGGCTCTGTCGCGTCGTCTGCTGCCTCCGGCGCGTCGGTGGTACTCTCTGCGTCGCTGTCGCCGTCCTCGGAAGTGGCGTTGTCGTCGTCCGTGTCGTCGCTCTCGTTGTCCGCCATGTCCGCGTCCTCGTCGGCTTCTGTTGCGTCCGCGCCGTCCGTCGGGTGCCCGTCGGTCGCCGTGTCGGAGTCGGTTGTGTCTGCCTCCGACGCCTCAGCCTTCTCGTCGCTCGCGGTCTCGGTGTCGTCACCCTCGCCGTCACTATCGTCCTCGCTGTCGTCGGATTCCGTTGCCTCGGAGCTATCCGCGTCCGAGTCGTCGGGGCCGTCCACATTCATCCGTTCTTTGATTTTCTTGATCAGCTTGTCACCGAGGTCGTCGTTGAGGTAACCGTCACCGAGGTCGTCGATTCGCTCTGAGTCCACGTTGTCGGTGAAGTTTATCTCACCTCCCTCCTCACCGGCAATCTTGAGACTCTCGAAGTCACCTCGAACAGCCTCAGTAGTGAGGACATCCGCCATTTTATCGGAGTCAACACCGAGTACGTGAGAGAGCGCACTTCTTGCCGTGAGCGATTCGATATCGCTCCTCCCACTCGAAATTTGGAGAGTTGCCCGATAGTCTCCTGGCGTTGCTTCAGCTAACGAGTCAGTGACATCCAACTCATCAGCTTCACAGTTTCCTGGGTTCCGGACAAAGCTCATGGTTGCTTCGTCAAGGGACGTGTCCAGGACTTCTGTCACTCTCTTTCTATCGAATTGCCGATCCTTGTATTCCTGCCGGACGTTGTACTCTCCAGGCTCTTCCAGTCGTTGGGCGAGGTACGACACCAACTTCTGAATCTGCGGGATTCCTGGCCGGTGCTCAATGAGAACGTGAAGACATTTGTCTCCGTAATAGATCCCTATTCTGGCAGCCCGTACGGCTGGCGGAGAAACAGACCCCCCACTTCGATCTTCTTCGACGGCATCTTCCAATGGGAAGAGTTCCCCGTCGTCTTCGCCCTCCTGTTTGCTGACGGGTTCCTTCCGTTGGATCTTCCCATAGAAGGCTTCTGAAGTAGTTTCGTCCTCTGTGAACAGGCTCTTGAAAGCAACGACATACCGGTCTTCACCGTTGTCATCGCCTTCATCATCATCATCCTCGCTGTAGGTGATCACTCGGCCAAAATCACCGAAGGCGATATCATCGTCGCTGCTCACGTCGTCACTATCCTCACCGTCGCTGCTTACATCGTCACTATCCTCACCGTCGCTGCTTACATCGTCACCATCCTCACCGTCGCTGTCTGGCAGGAACGGCCTGTTCAGTGCATCCCGTGGGTCTTCCAAGTTAGAACCCTCGTCGGAGTCCTCTCTAACCTCAACCTTGTAGTGTCGGTACTTAGCTGCCATAACCGCTAGCTAGCCGACTGTATTTAAATGACTTGTGTGGCAACAACCCCCACAACACTCCGTCACCCTCGACAGCGTGGTCACTACTGATATACCGTTCACACGCATAACGACGCAGTGAAAACAATAACCCACGATAGAAACATTTTTAGTATCTTTCAATTGGTTTGTCATCAACGTGTCTAAACATGAGATGGTGTTGGACGTGCTTCTGTCAGCAGTGGTCCACCGGTGTGTGGTCGCGGTCGCGAAGGTGGGGAACGGCCCCACGGTCCTGTTCCACCCTCAGTCCAGCATCGAGACCACCCTCTCGCGGTCACGATCGACGAACAACGCCTCGCGGAAATCTTTGGAGAATCCACGGTCGGTGTCGATCTTTTTCCCGTCAGCGGGGTACCGACTCGGTTCGGGGTTCTCAACGAGCATCATCTGGAGTTCGTGATCGCAGAACTCGATGTTGAAGAAGTGTGGGGCGACGTTCCCGATTCCATCGGGGAAGCTGCCGTCGCTAGACGAGCCGACAGGTCGGAACGCCAGTCGCCCGGCCTCGGGACCCGGGTCCTCGCCCGATTCGTCTTCCTCCGGGACTCTGTAGTAGAGGTGGAGGTAGTCCTTTGGCTTGTCCGGTCCCGATGAGATGGCTCCGAGTGTCGTCGCGTGTGTCACGTCGTACTGCTGGCCGATAGCCGCAGGTCCGTGTCGACCGCCAACGAACACGTTCTGCGCGAACGATGGCCGTTGGATACCTCGCGTCCCGTCCTCGATCGAGTCCATCAGCGTCGTGAACTCGTCCCACGAGAGTACACGATGTTCCTCGTCCGGCTTTTGATCATCTACCGACACGAACTCTACCTCCAGCCCGCTGTCGTCCCGCACCACGATCCGTTTCTCGTAGCGATCGTTACCGTCGTCCTAGACATACTCGGCTACGTTGTTCGGTGGCACAACTGCATTCACAGGAAATCAGTATATATTTTTTCCTTAACCCGATCCCTCTCGTCGTCCTCGCACTCCAGAGGATACTCCCGCTCGTCCATCCCCTCACTCGTCTCACATTTTTTCCTAATACAAGACCACTCACAGTCATAAGGGCTATTTCACTGCAACCGAGATACCCAGTATGCGAATCGCGTTTCAAAGGGCGACGGCCGACCGACGCAACGAGTCGTTCCTGTTGCGTGTCGACGTGCTCGGCGAGCCGACGCAGTGTCTGTTGTTCGACGCCGGGCCGGGCGTCGACGTGGACGATCTCCTCGAAGAGGACGACGAGTTCTGTGGCACCTGTCTCACGCACGCTCACTCGGATCACTACACGTCACTCCAGTCCGTCCAGGCGAGCGCGCGCCAGCGCCGCGACGCCGAGGCGACGGTGTACACCGGGCCGGACACGGCCGCGGTGTTGGGCGACGTGTTAGACGTCGCCGCACGCCAGACGGAGGACGGTGAGGGGCCGACGGACACCACGGACCCACCAGGTGAGGGGACGGGTTCGGCCGGGGAGACGGACGACGACGCGCTCGAGGGTGCCACGAGCGGCACGGTCAGGAGTATCGACGACTGGACTGTGGTCTCGGAGGGGATCGAGATCCGGCCGGTGCCGGCGGGCCACGCCCCCGGCGCGGCGGGGTTCCTCGTCCGCGTCGCCGACGGCGACGACGAACGGATGTGTCTCGTGACGGGCGACTGGACGCTCCGGGACGCCGGCGGGACCCCCGGGCTGCCCGTCGACACGCTCCCGCAGGTGGACGTGTTGTTCCTCACGACCGCGACGGCGACGGGCGTCGAAGACACCCTGACGGACGTGGTCGCCACGACGCTTGAACGCGCCGTCGCCGGCGCGCCGACGCTCGTCACCGCCAACGGGCTGGCCGGCGCGCACCTCGCGCGACTCCTCGACACGGCCGGCCGTGGGTTCGACCTGGGCGTGCCCGTCCGGGTCGTCGGCCACACGGCGCGGCTGTACGACCAACTGTACGACGGCACGGCGGACGACGGCGGGACTCGCCGGCCGGCGACGGACGGCGGCAGCGAGGCGACCGCCAGCGGCACGCCGGCGGCGCCGTCCGCGCCCGACTCGGCGGTCGAGTGTCGACCGGTGTTCGACAGCCCCGGCGCGTGTCTCGATCCGGGTGTCGTGACCGTCGCCGGCCCGGACGTGCCGACGGAACAGTCCAGCGGGAAACTGTTCGACGCGCTGTCGGGGAACCCCAACGCCTGCGTCTACCAGGTGATCGGCTCCGGGCGGTCGCCCGTCGGGGACGCCGACTGTACGCTCTACTCCGAGGAACTCGCGAACCACCCCGAAGCAGACGCACTGGAGACGGTCGTCGACGCCGTCGACCCGCGCCACACCGTGGTCCTCCACGAACGCGACGCCAGCGGACGGTACAACTACCTCGACAGTATGGTGTGGGCTGGCGACAGCGACGAGATCCACGAGCTGTACGACGGCCACACCTGGCAGATGCCGCCGTGGACCCGACAGAGCTTCCTGTTCACCGACGACGACGAGGGGTACCAGGGGACCGTGCCCGACGATCTCCCGCGGGCTCGCACCCGGTCGGTCGACCTCGCGGGCGAGGGTATCGACGTGGACGGCGTGAGCGAACGACTCCACGCGCGGTACGACGACGACCGCGCCGCGGGCGTGGCGGCGGAGACGACGGAGACCACCACTACGGGCACGACGACACAGACCGACCCCGTCACGGCAACGGCAGAATCCACAGAGTCGACACCGACGGAGGCGGACACCGAGACGGAGTCGGAGACGACAGAGACCACTGGAGGGACGACAGAAGTGACAGAGACCACTGGAGGGACGACAGAAGCGACAGAGACCACTGAGGAGACGGAGACGACGACTGCGGCGGAGACGACGGACTCTGACGACGAGAGTGTGCGTCACGTCGCCGTCGGCCCGGTCGCGGCCGGGCTGGCCGCGCGGGTCGCCGCCGGGCGCGACGCGTCGGTCCAGACGGTCGTCGACGAGGCGGCGGCGTCGTACCTCCGGGCGTTGCTCGCGGGCGACGCCGACGGGACGCCAGCGGAGGCGGTCGGGCTCGACGCAACCGTCAGCGACGGGCTCCAGCGGGCGCTCACGGCCGTCGACAGCGAGGAGACGGCGTCGACGGTCGACGACCAGATCGCGACGGCGCTCGGGACGGCACTCGCTCCCGGCGACGTGGACGAACGGCTGCCGCTGTCGAGAGACAGCTTCGCTGCCGGCGGTGTCGACGCCGTCGTCGACAATCCCGAGTTCGAGCTCGACAGTCCCGCTGGGGTCGTCGAGGCAGCGCTGTGTCGGTTCGTCGGCGACGGAGGGTAGACTGTCGGCGGGCGGAGTGGTCGCGCGCGAGTCTGTCGACCGAGCGCGGTCGGTTCAGGGGTTCCGTTGGCAGCGTCGTGACCGACGACGGGCTCACCGGCGAAGAACGCGAGGGGTGTCTCGCAGCGAAGTGGAACGCTGGTCCCGACGGATCCAGCAGTACGTCTTCCGGGCAGGTCACATCGGCGATCCACTCCACCCACCCACCAACCCACGGCGTGAGGCCCGAGACACTCCGGAACGACTATACGCAGCCGTGGTCGCACGCTATCGGGATGGTCCGATCTCACAACGTCCTGACGGTGGCGACCACGGTCGTGGTCGTCGGCGCCACGTTCCAGCTCGGGGTTCCACCGATCCAGGCGGTTCTAACCGGATCGATCGGCGGCGCGTTCGTCGCCGTCTGTGGTCGCCCGGAGATCCGGCGCCGAACCTTCGGCGGCGTCGACGCCGACACCGGAGTTCGGTCGGGGGGCGCGTTCGCCGTCGTGCTCGTATCTCTGGCCGGGCTCACGACCACCTCCTCCGTTCCGTTCCACGTCGCGGTCGCCGGGGTCCTCGCAGTGTTCACCGCGTTCGGAGTCGGTGTCCGTACCGAGCAGCCTGTCGATGGAGGCGACTGACGCCAACCGGCAGCCACGACCACGGCGGTCGTGGCCCGTTCGTCGATGCGGGATGAGTTGCCGTCGGGCACGGCGTTGGTCGCGTCGCCCGTGTTCGTGCTCGGTCACCGCCTCGCAGGACGAGCGAATCGGTGACCCCCGACGGGAGTGGTTTCGCCGAGCGTACTCACCCTCACGATCGCTACGGCTTCTGACGCGGGCCAGCTGTCGGTTCGGATCGGCGCCGTGAGACCGCGTCGAGTCTCGGCTAGCGGGACGGTGAGGAGGGGTTCCGGTGACGCTGGGAGGGGGGCAGCTCTCGCGGCGGTGGGTTCGAGGTGCGGCGGTCGTCTTCTGGGACGTGGGCCGTGTGGGCGGTCGCGTCGTGGTCCAAACACTTTAGCCAACACTACTCTAGCTGGAACGTGTGTCGAGCGAGGACGAGGGAGCGCCCGTCAGAGGCTCGGCTGGGGTTCGTAAAGGGGCGTCACCGAAGAGTCGGGTTCGCTACCGGCTCGGTCACAGCCGCGTGTCGACGGCTCTCACGCGGGGGTCGCCGGTGAGGCCGTCGAGGAGCGTCGCCGGGCGACAGCTCAGCTCGTACTCGTAGTGGCGACCGCCGCCGCGGCCCCGGTTCACCTCTTGAGAGTCGACGATTCCGGCGACCATCAGGTCGTTGAGCGTGTTGTGGACCGTACGAGAAGTGACAGGACTGACATCGACCTGTTCGGCCGCCTGTTTGTACCAGGCGTAGACGGTGTCGATCTTCGCCGGCGTCGCCTCCCGCTCGCACAGCCGGAACACGGCGTACGCGACGAGCTTCCCGTGGACGGACAGCCCGTGTACCTCCTCGACGATGGCGCCCTGCTGGATGGACTCCTCGGCGGCCTCGACGTGTGCTTCCGTCACGGTGCCGTCGTCTGCCGTCCGCGCTTGGTCGGCCGCCTCGTACAGGAGGTCGAGCGCAGTCCGTGCGTAGCCGGATCGCTGGGCGGCGAGAGCGGCGGTCAGCGGGATCACGTCCGCAGAGAGCACGCCGTCGTGGAACGCCACGTCCGCCCGGTCGCGGAGAATCGTCCCGAGTTCGGTCGCGTCGTACGGCGGAAAGTGGATCTCTTGGTCACACAGCGTCGACTTCGCCCGCGGATCGAGCGTGTCACGGAACGTCCCGTCGTTGGTGATCCCGACGACGCCGACCTTGGTGGTCTCCGGGTCGACGTACCGCGCGCTGTCGTCGTTGTTGCACCGCGGGAGCTTGTACAGGATGTTGTCGTCGCTACCGACGGTGTCGATCTCGTCGAGCGCGACGAGAACGTGGGACGCGGCCGTGGCCCGGAGTTCGTCGAACAGGAGTCGGTAGATCTCCCCCTCGGGGTACCCCGTCGTGCTGACTCGCTCACGATCCGTCTCGGCCCGGAGGAGGTTCAGGAGGTGAGCGGCGACCTGGTAGGACGTGTTCAGGTCTTTGCACTCCAGGTGGACCGTTCTGAGACTGGGCTCGGAGAACCGGGACGCCCCGTAGTCGAACTGCTCGATGCTCCGTTCGAGGTTCCGGAAGACCGCCTTCGTCCCGATGGTCTTGCCGACCCCCGTGGGACCGTACAGGAAGACGTTCCGGGGGCGCTTGTTCCTGACGACCTCCTGAAACGTGCGTTGGTACTCGGCGAGCTTCTCGTCGCGTTCGAGAATCCTGCTCGGGAAGTGATCCCGGAGGGCGTCCTCGTCACGGAAGATCCCGTCGTCGGGCGTCAGACAGTCCATGATAGTCACAATAGTCTAGAAACGGATGAATCTGCACCCCAGCGCTTCACACGTTTCAATTGAAGAGCACAGACACCCCACTGCTTCATGTGTTCTCGGTGGTATGGGGGGAGGGGGTGGGGGGGCGTGTGAGTGGAGAGTGTGGTCGAGGAGGGCCACCCACTCGGGACAGACCCGGCGATAGTGGTGGCCCCGTTCTCTTCTCCTACCACCGCTCCATCACCACTCACGCCCTCATCGCCACCCTCACCGCGACCCCCACCCCACCCCCACCCCACTGTTTCATCTGTTCTCTGGGGTGGGGACTAGCGACACGAACCGTTCGACAGATAAATACACTCACAACAACCCAGCAAACGCTGTTGCGGTTCGTCTTGCGGGAATGTTGTGTTGCCACTAATATAGTCTTTTCCACTACAATAGTCTCGTCTCTCTTCTCCCACCCCCTCGCCCCACGAGAACACTTGAAGCAGTGGGGTGTGGGGGGTGGCTGTGTCACCGAGCTGTCGTGTGCTACCGCACACCGTCGTTCGAACGCGGTCCCGACGGTTGCTCGGGGCGTGACGTGGTCGCGTCGCGCCGCAAGCGCTTTACCTAACGCTCCGTTGGTCGCAACGTATGGCCGACGAGGACGAGGGAGCGCCGTGGTCGGCCGACGACTCCGATCCGCCGGCGCATCGGTGTGGGTTCGAGTTTCTGCCAGGGGGCGTAGGCCATTCAGAGCGGACCTTAGAGAGGTGGCGTACGTTCGGGAACACTGCCAGTTGCTGCCGCGAGGTGTGGGAAGACGGCCGGTGTCGGTGGCACGCCGACGCAGAGCCTGAGGTGCTCCGGGAGGCAGTCGCAGAGCGCGACGAGCGCGTCCGGAATCTCGACGGGGTCGTGCTGCGTGACGTGGAACTGGCCGACGGTGTCTCGTTCGCCAACTGTCGGCTGCAGGGTGCGACGTTCGAGAACGTGACTGCACACGGGGCGGACTTTGCCGATTGCAACCTCCGGGACGCCCAGTTCCCCGACGCCGGCCTCTACAAGGCCCAGTTCCCCGACGCCGATCTCCGGTACGCCCAGTTCCCCGACGCCGACCTCACAGAGGCCCAGTTCCCCGACGCCGCCCTCTGGCGTTCCCAGTTCCCCGGCGCCGACCTCACAGAGGCCCAGTTCCCCGACGCCGACCTACGGGACGCTCAGTTCCCCGACGCCGACCTCACAGAGGCCCAGTTCCCCGACGCTGACCTCCGGTGCGCCCGGTTCCCCGACGCCGACCTCCAAAGCGCCCAGTTCCCTGACACCAACCTCTCCCGCGCCCAGTTCCCCAACGCCTCCCTCCAACTCGCCCAGTTCCCCGACGCCGACCTCCAAAGCGCCCAGTTCCCCGACGCCTACCTCCGGTACGCCCGGTTCCCCGACGCCGACCTCACAGAGGCCCAGTTTCCTGACGCCGACCTCAAAAACGCCCGGTTCCCCGACGCCTACTTATACAAGACCCATTTTCCCGACGTCAACCTCAGAGAGGCCCAGTTTCCCGACGCCGGCCTCTGGTACGCACAGTTCCCCGACGCCGACCTCTACAAGGCCCAGTTCCCCGACGCCCACCTCTGGCTTGCCCAGTTCCCCGACGCCTACCTCCGGGGCGCTCAGTTCCCCGACGTCGACCTCGAAGACGCCCAGTTTCCCGACACCGACCTACGGGACGCTCAGTTCCCCGACGCCGACCTCCAAAACGCCCAGTTTCCCGACGCCGACCTCCGAGACACCACCTTCCACCGGTCGGAGATGTACCAAGCCGACCTCACCAGAGCCGACGCCCGCGACGCCGACTTCACGCCTAGCGACGGCACAGAACCGACCAACCTTGAAGACACGGTCCTCCGGGAGACAGACCTCCGGGGAGCGGACCTCTCGGGCGCTCGCCTCTACCAAGCGGACTTCACCGACGCCCGGATCAACCGCAAGACGACCTTCGACGACACGACGGTGTACGAGCGCAATCCAGAGCTATCGGGGTGGTTCCGCGAAACGACGGACGCCTACGGCGCCGCGGCGTGGGTCCACCGCCGGCTGGAACGCCTCCACGAGAGCGCCGCCGCCTCCGAGGAGGCTCGTCGGTACCACATCCGCAAGCAGGAGGCGGAACGCGCCGGGCACAAGCGCCGCGCGCTCCAGCGACTCCGCGAGGTGCTGCCCGGCGGCGACTCGGACACCGACGGCGACGGAGACGCCGACGACGAGGTAGACACCGAGAACGGCGCAAACCCCCCGACGACTCCCCTCGTCTCCGCGTACCGCTACCTCTCGCTGTCGCTGATGTACCACCTCTCGAAACACGGCGAGAGCCTCCAACGGATCGGCTGGCGCGCCACGCAGATCATCCTCGTCGCCGGCGTGCTCTACCCCCTCGCGGGCGGGATCGCCTCGGACTCGACCCACACGACCCACGAGTTCCCCGGCGGCGACGTGTTGGCGGCCGACTCCCTCTCGGCGGCGCTGTCGCTCGCGGTCGGCAGCCTCGGTGAGTTCGCCTGGGGGCTGTACTTCTCGGTCATCACGTTCACGACCATCGGCTACGGCGACCTCTACCCCGTCGGGACGGCCGCGAAGGTGCTCGTCGGCGTCGAGTCACTCTCCGGCGCGGTCTTAGTCGCGCTGTTCGTGTTCGTGCTGGGGCGTCGTGTCGCGCGGTGACGACCGGCGCGACCGAGTGTTTAGAACGCACCTCGCTCGCACCGCTCCGCACCGTCTCTCTGTCGAACCTCGCTGTCACCGGTTCGTTCCACACTCACCGCCATCTCCCCACACCGCACTCACCGCCTTCACAGCTGACGCCCCGCGCCACGTCCACCCGAACCTCCGACACCCCCTGTTCGAACCGCAATCTACCCACGAGTAGCTACAAATTGAACACCCACAAGTCTTAACAGTCTCCCTCTCCTCACGCCGAAATACGACGCTGCGGTGCGAGCCGAAAAACGGCAGGGTGTGCCTACCACCCTACCACCGCAGTGTCGTGCCCGCCGCACGACAATGAGTACATCCACCGTTTCGCCACAAAAACGTGGCGACGCGCCAGACGTAACGACCCTGACCGACGACTACACGAGCCACGCCGAGGCGATCGAAGCGGCTCCGCTGCCGACGTACCGCGCCGACGGGCTCGCGGGCCAGATCCGGGCCGTCCGCGACCGCCTGGACGCCGACGCCGCGGTCCCGGCGCCGACGCTCCAACGGCTCCTGGCCGTCGTCAGCGAGGCCGTCGGCGACGTGACGGCCGCCGAGATCGACCGTGGCGCCGACCGCGCCGCCGGCGACGACGCTGACCGCGACGCCGCCGCCGACCGCGACGACGACATCGACCGCGAGGTCAGCGACGACCGCGACGCCGACGACTCACGGACCCCCGACGGCGTCGTCCCGGGCGCGAGCGACGCCAGCGACGACGCGCCGTACCGACTCACACCCGCAGAGCGTGACGCGCTGTTGGAGACCCTGGTCGAACTGCTGTTCACCGTCGTCGAGACGCCGACGGAGCCGGCAGAGACGGACGACGCAACAGGCACGGACACGACGACCGACGATAGCGACGCGACGACCGACGAGCCGCCGGCGGAGTAGCGCCCCCGCGGTCGGTCTCGGTCTTCTCTTCCCTGGTCACGGGAACAGTTCTTCGAGCACGAGCTTCAACGCCTGCGGGAGCAACACGCCGAGGCCGATTCGGAGCGACGCGGCCGCGCCGAACGGGTAGGTGCGGGTGTTCTTCACGCGGTCGATCCGGCGCTGGAGCGTCGCCGACTCCTCGGGGCTCAGCTCCGGCTCCGTGTACGTGTCCCCCGACGACTCGACGCGACGACGGGCCGCCGCTTCGAGTTCGTCGAGCCGGTGTTCCTTATCCGCCTTCATGAACGTGTGAATCCGGTAGACGGAGTAACCGACGACGGCAGCGCCGACACCCCAGAGGACCGAGAACAGAAGCGTGAGTAGCGGGCCGGGCGGTGGGTACGGTGTCGGGATAGATGTGAATAAGAAGCGACTGTACAACACACCGACGTACGCCAGTAGTCCAACCGTGTACAGTAGGTACGATCGCCGCAGGACCGTACCGACGCTGCCGAGGCCACCCAGGTTCCGTGGGTCGTGGTAGAACAGGCTCGGGTCCGCACGGACGATTCGGCGCGGGAGGAAGAGACTGATCCCGAGGCACAAGACCGCGACATCAACGATTAGGGGAGTGTAGACGAGCGGGAATAATAAGAAGGTCCCAGTCAAAGCGACGGCCGAACCTTCGACGGTAACGATCTCTCCAAAGCGGATATAAAAGATGAGATTGTAATAGAACACGGCGAGGCCGAATCCGTACGCAGCGATCTTGTACCACATTGGCACGAGTGGGACAAACGACGTCGCATCGCTGCAGGACTCTCTTGATGGAGATCCCAGCCGCCGGCGAAACGACCGGACGCTCGTCGGGAATAGCCCGGTCTCTGTCGGCGTCCCCCGCGCGTCCGCGGGCACCTCTCCACCGTCACCCCGAGCGTCTTCACCCGGCCAGAGCCAGCGCCGCACCGTCCGAATCGGTGTGAACAGTTCGTCGCCGGCGTCTGGAGCGGCGTCGTCACGGCCCAATTCGACGAGGTCGTCGACTACATTACCGTAGGCCTCGCTCAGCCGTCTGACCCCGACGACTGCCATAATTATTCCGACACCGATCAGGAGCGTGCTCGGGTTACTCAGTGGTGTGGAATTCCCCGTGACGAAGTGGTTGTACACGTCAAGGACACCGTACTCCACGAACAGCCCGACCGCGACGAGGAGGTACGGCGGGTACGGGTCGCCCGGCAGCGCCGCGGCGAGACGGTCGAACCGCAGGCGCTCGGCCACCCACTCGATCAACAACGGCTCTGCGCGCTCGTGTCGATTGTCGGTCACACGGAGATCGTCAGGTAGCAACACACCTCAAACTTACCCTAGATGAGTACTTATGCCTAAATATTTTGTTTCTAACACAACGACCTCGTTCGGCTACAGGCATCGACGGTGACACCCAGTCTGGAAGTGCAGAACGCCGTCTTCCGGGTGTGTCTGTCTGCGCCGCCGCCACGCTCGGGGACCCGGCTGTCGTCGCAGTCGTTCCGGGTGACCTTCTCACCGGCGAGACGTGAGCGGCCGATCAGTTCAGACCGGATCGTCACGAACCCGCGTCACGTCCAGGGCGACCGAGAGATCGACGAACGCGGGGTCGGGGCCGACGAGGAGCGTCGCGTCGCGGTCGAGCGCGAGCGCGGCGGCGTAGGCGTCGCCCGACGAGATCCCGCCCGCCCCCTCGATCTCGGCAGCGGTGTTCCAGTCCGGCGTCTCGACACTCAGGCCGTACCCTCGGAGAGTACGCAGGTCGCGGCGGTCGCCTCGCCGCGCCCGACAGCCTGGAGCCGCTCGGTAACGGCGTCGGCTCCCGGTTCGTCGTAGCGGTACGCCACCAGCGGCTCGGTGTCGAAGACGAGTTCCGTCATCGGGTGCCGGCCGCGTCGTCGCGGTGACTCTCTTCGAGCCGCTCGTCTTCGGCCGCCATCTCCCGGAGGTGGTCGGTGACCGCACCCCGCTCGTACTGCCCGACGTGTCTCCTCTGCATCTCCCCGTCGGAGTCACCACGCACTTCCCGCCACGGCCCGACGCACCACCGGATGGCCGACGAGGAGCGTCACAGACAGGCTCGTCTGTTCACGACCGACGACGGGGAGTTCGACCGCGAGCGGGCGGAGTCGGAGGCGCTCCCGGTCGAAGACGGCGAAGTGGTCCACACGGACGACCTGGCGGACCACCAGCGCTACGTCGAGGGACGCGGGGTCTACGACGAGCGCAACGATCTGAACGACCTCACCGGGCGCGAGTGGAAGTACGCCACCAAGTCCGTGCTCGAACGACAGCACCCCCCGGACCTCCAACACGACCTCCGGAGCCAACACGGCGGCCAGAAACCCCCCAGGCTGTGTCGGGAGCTGATCGAGCGGTTCAGCCAGTCCGGCGAACGCGTGCTCGACCCCTTCGCCGGCGTCGGCGGCACGCTCTTGGGTGCCAGTCTCGCCGAACACGAGGGGACTGGCCTCCGGGACGCCGTCGGATTCGAGATCGGCGCGGAGTGGATCGACGTGTACGAGACCGTACTCGAACGCGAGAACACCGACCGCGCCGGCCGCGGCGCCGCCCCGCTGGCCGAACAGGAGTTTCGACACGGCGACTGTCTGGATCTCGTCGACGACGTGGCGGACGACGCCGTCGACCTCCTGCTGACGGACGTGCCGTACTGGAACATGGACCGGGTGGAACAGACCCGCAACGAGGCCGAGACCCGCGAGAGCAAACTCGGGGCGTTCGACGGTGACAGCCCCGTCCGCGACCGCGAGACCTGGCTGGCGGAGATGCGCGAGCGCTTCCGGGCGTTCCAGCGCGTGCTCGCCGACGGCCGCTACGCCGTCGTGTTCATCGGCGACATGTACCGCGAGGAACGATACCACACGCTGTCTGCTGATCTCGGGAACGCGCTGGAGGAGGTGGGCTACACGCTGAAGGCGAATCTGGTGTGGTACGACTCCTCGAAGGAACTCCACGTCTACGGCTACCCGTTCTCGTTCGTGCCGTCGATGGTCCACCAGAACGTGCTCGTGTTGAAGAACTGAGAGAGAGGGCGTTCACCACGCGAACGTTCTCGACCGGCGAGACGGCTCACGCAGACAGTGACTAGACAGAGCCACCGAGTGTCCAGGTCCGGAGACGCACAGTCTGTCGTGTCGACGACGCGCTCGCGGAACTCCCGCGCCACGACGGCGACCGGGGTGGGTACTACCTCCGACACGGCGGGGCTACCGTCGGGGTGGTGATGCTGTTCGAGACCTGATGGGTGTGAGGTAGACGGGCGGCGTCCCGGGTGCCGTCCCGTTCAGTCGTCGCTCGGAGCCGCGAGCGCGTCGCCCGCGTCGTCACCCACGGTAGGATCGTACCGGTGCCAGAGCGTCAGCAGGCTGGGCAGGACGAACACGGCGACCACGAACGAGGTGGTGAGCGCGAGCACGACGAGCGCCCCGAAGTTCTGGAAGAACGCGAACGGCGCGATCAGGAGCGCCGAGAACGACGCGACGGTGGTGAGCGTCGAGCCCAGCAGCGCCCCGCCGGTGCCGGTCGTCGCCGTCTCCAGGGCCGCCTGTCGGCCACGGCCACGCTCCAACTCCTGGGCGAACCGGTCGGAGACGTGGACGTTGTAGTCGATCCCCAGCCCGATCACGATACTGAGCAGGAGTGCGGTGTTGGCCGTCAGCGGCACGTCCAACAGCCACATCCCGCCGATCACGAGCGCGGTCACCAGGAGGATCGGGACCGCGGTGACGAGCCCCAGCGTCGCGCTGCCGGTCTCGATTCGGTAGACGACGGCCAACAACAGGCTGATCCCCGCCAGCCCGACGAGCATCGTCCGCACGAGCGAGGCGGCGATCACGTCGACGACGGTCGCGTTGATCGCACCGACCCCCGTCGCAGTGACGACGGTGCCGGAGGTCTCGGCGGTGTCTGCGAGCGCCTGGGTCGTGGCCCCCTGGTCGGCGGTCTCGACGCCGGCGTCGATCGGGACGTACGCCACGACCGAGCGGTAGTCGCCGTCGGGCGTGCGGTCGATCACGCGGCTCGCACGGTCCGGCGCCGTCTCGTACAGGGCGTCGTAGACGCCGGCGACGTTCCGCTCCGGCACGCCGTCGTCGTCCGTGTCGGCGGCCGCGAGCTGCTTTGCGAACCCTTCGTCGGTGGCGGCGACACGCTGCATCAGCGCCACCGGCGAGACCACCGGCGTCTCGCCGTCACGGGAGAACGTCGCCGCGCGGTCGGGTGCCCGGTCGTGGATCGTCTGGACGCTCTCCAACACCGCCGGCGTCGCCGCGTCGCCGCCGTCGGCTTCGACCAGGATGGGCGCTCGCGTCCGCTCGTCGGCGTCGGCCGCCCGGTACCGCTCGTCGACGAACTCCCAGTTGCGGAGGTACGCCGGCTCGGTGTAGCCGACCGGCTCCGGCAGTTCGGTCTTCCAGTCGGCCACGTCGCCGTCGTTGGTCTCGAACGTCTTCCGGTCGAGGTCCGTCCAGGCGACGGCGCCGGCGGCGCCGACGACCAAGCCGACGACGAGCACGAACGGCGCCGCCCGGCGGGCCAGTCTCGCGCCGGCGGTCAGGACGGGCGCGAGCAGTCGACTGTCACCCAGCGGCGTCTGTCGCCGTTCGAAGCCGAAGCGACCGAGCCCGGAGTCGATCGTCACCTTCAGCGCCGGCACGAGGGTGATAGACACCACGAACGTCCCGATCACGCCGAGCGAGATCCCCAGTGCCAGCCGACGGATCGACGCCAGACTCGTCGTCGCGTTGGCAGAGAAACCGATCACGGCGGTGAGAGTGACCACCACGAGCGCGGACGCGAGCGCGGCGGTCGACCGCGCCATCGGCGCTCGCACCCCCTCGGAGGCGCCGCGTTCCTCGCGGTAGCGCATGAACACGTGGAGGCCGTAGTCGACGCCCAAGCCGACGATCAACACGGGGGCGATCAACACCGAGAGGTAGGCGGAGACGCCCAACCAGCCGAGGGCGCCGAACATCCAGATCAGTGCGACGACGATCCCAGCGAAGCCGACGAGCACGTCCACGAGGTCTCGGTAGACGAACACGAGGACGACCAGGATCGCCGTCAGCGAGAACGGCACGACGAGGAACAACAGCTGGACGATCCTGCTCGGCGCGTCGGCAGCCGCGTGGTCGCCGATAGTGAACAGCGTCGGCGCTGCCGTGCCGTCTTCCGTCGCCTCGTACAACGCCCGGGTCGCCTCGCTGGTGGTCGCGTCGTCGCCAGTGAACCGGAACACCGTCCGGTGGGTGTCGGCCTGGGTCGTCCCCGGCTCGTAGTCGGCCGACAGGAACGACAGCGCCGGCGACTCGGCGGTGAGGCTCCGCCGGAGTGCCCGGTCGATCTCCTCGGGGCTCGCGGCGCGAACCGCCGCGAGCTGCTCGGCGAGAGTCGTACCCTCGCCGGCGAGGCGTTGCCCGACGAGGTTGGCGACGCCTGCCGGCCGTCGACCGTCCAGCGCCGCCACGACCGACTCGTTGTCTAACACTCTCTGTTGGTAAGTGAGTGTGGCGACGAGCGATTCCTCGGACAGTGCCGCACCGTCGTCGCGGAGGTAGACGACGGCGGTCGTCGGTTCTTCACTGCCGGCAGCGTTCTCGCCGCCCGTCGCGTTCAGGTAGGCGGACTGGACGTACTCCGCCTTCTGAACCGTCTGTGTGTCTTTGCCGATCTCGTCCCCGCCAACGCCGCTCCCGAACTCCATCTGTGGAATCCCCGCCCCCAGTCCCGCAGTGACGAGGACGACGAGCGCAACGACGACGAGGTTGTGCTCCGTGACGAATTCGAACAGTTGCTTTCGCATGGTGTGTATCGCCGGCCACCTGTGGAGGTGCGCCGGCCACTTCGTGGATACACCCCGACCCCCGTCTGTGTCGGTGCCCGCAACGCAGACGCCGGTCGGGTCAGCACACCGACCCGATCGGAGAAGGGGTCGTCTCGAATCGCAGAGTAGTGTCGTCGAGAGGTGTCTTCGCTTCGAGAGACGTCGGAGACGGAACGAGGCGGGGCGTCTTCACACTGGGTGTCTCGTCGGTCAGACCAGACGGACAGCCAGTATCGGATGTCTCGCCGGTCGAGGCCAGACGGACAGCCAGTACCGGGTGTCTCGTCGGTCGAGGCCAGACAGACAGCCAGTACCGGGTGTCTCGTTACCCGGAGAGTCGAAATCGGTCGCCGACGGACGCCTCGGTCGCCCCGCAACTCAGCTGTTGTGGGACGCCTCGGCAGTCTCGTCGGTTCCGCCGTCGGCCGCCCCACGTTGTCGTTCGCCGGTAGTGCCGTCGTCGTTGGCAGTCTCGGCGGCGGTAGTGTCGTCGGCCGCCGTCTCGTCGGGTTCGGTGTCGTCACCGTCGAGTGAGTCGTCGTCGGCGACGGACTCGACACCTTCGACCGTCTCCTGCGACTCGGGGACGACGACCGTCACCTCCGTGCCGCCGATATCGCTGTCGGCGAACGACAACGAGCCGTTCATGGCGCCGACTGCCCACCGGATACCCCAGAGGCTGACGCTCGTCGCGTGCGAGAGCGGGGTCTCCTCCCCGGCCTCGATGACTGCTCGCTCGGCCTCGGGGATGCCCGGCCCGTCGTCGGAGACGACGATCCGGACGCCCTCGTCGGTGAGACGGCCGCGGACGGAGACCCGAGGGGTCTCGCCGCCGTGTTCGACCGCGTTCTGGACGAGATTCCGGAGGACGTACTCACAGAGGTCGATGTCGACAGTGACGGTCTCGTCGGGCGCGACGACCGTCGTGTCGGCGACGACTCCGTCGGTGACGGTGCCGACGGTCTCCCTGAGAAACGACGCCAGTGGCGTGCGGCGGGTGCCCGACCCTTCGCGGTCGAGGAGTCGCTCGACGCGCCGAATCTCTCCGGCCAGTCGGTCGAGTCGGTCGACGCCCTCCACGGCCGGTTCGGCACCAGCCTCCTCGGCGTGGGCTCGAATCACGTCGAGTTGGTTGCGGACGTTGTGTCGGAGGACACGGTTCAACACGGAGATACGCTGGCGTCTGATCTCACGGGCGGTCACGTCGACGAACGTGACCGCATGCCCGAGGGTGGCACCGCCGTCCGTCTGGAGCGGGGTGACACGAGGGTCGAACTGCCGCCGCCCGTTGTCCGTCCAACAGCCGACGGTGTCGCGGCGAACGAGATCCGTGACGCCACAGTTCGTCACGTCCGACAGCGTCTCGGGGGCGTCGAAGGTCACCTTGGCGGACTGGTTCGTCCGCACGACTTTGCCGTCCGTGTCGAGGACGAACACCGGGGCAGCGGTGTCGCCGAACACCGCGCGTTCGCCCACGGTGTTCACGCCCGCCGGGTAGTCGACGAGATTGAACCGGGTTACCCCGACCGCGAGCGCGGCGACGACCCCGACGAACAGACTGACCGACATGACGGCGTTCACGTTCGGCGCCGACGGCCGAGTCACCTGTCCGACCGCGAGCGTGTGCGCCAACGGCCAGACGGCGACGAGCGCGCTCGGGACCGACAGCCGGCCGTGCCGGTACGTCGCCACTGCAACGAGGGCACTGGCGCCGATCCCCAACGTGATCAACGCCAGGACGAAGACGGACTGAACCAGCCCGAGGACTCTGAGCGTCGACATGGGAATGGTGCCGAACGGCTGGGTGACGATGAGGAGACTCGCCGTGAAGACGGCCGCCGAGAACGACGCTGCAGCGACGACTCGCCGTCGTGTGACGTACGTCCCGTAGCCGGCGTACCGGAGCGCGAAGATCGTCCAGGGGACGATCACGAGGTACAGCGTGACGATACTTCCGCGGTAGTCCGTCACGTCCAGCTGTGCGCTGACCGCCGCTGCCAACGCCGCAATCCCGAAGCAAGCGGTTACGACCGTGTACGGACGGGCGAGTTCGGCGTACGCGTCCGCCCGGCCGCGACGCCACACCCACGCTGCGACTGCGAACAGGGCTGCCGCTGTGACCACCAACACCGTCGTGAACGCGAGGCGCCCGATACTCGACAGCGTCAACAATTCGGAAACGAGAAGTCGACATACAAAAAGGCTGTCGCGGCGTCTCGAATCGCTCGGTCCCGACGCCCCGACCTCACGGCCTTGGTGGGAGTCGAGGAGCGCTCACCACGGGGTTGTCGCACCACCCCCGTCGTCGATCTGTAGCTCGTGGCAGCCGGGAGAGTGATCCCTCGTACTTCCGACGCCTCGACAACACCGTAGCTCTACTCTCGTGCCCGATTGACCGGCCTCCCTACCTATCGGACGAGTCTTCTACTCTCGCTGTGCCGGACCTCTGTCGAAGCCACTGATTCGTTCTGTCCCCGCGACAGCCCTGCACTCCCCCTGCCGACCGAGTAACCGACCACCGAAGCTCCGACACTCTACGCTACGAACCCCGACGACGAAGCGTACCCTCTCCGAAGATCTGACACTCTCTGACTCGTCGGTACTCGAATCGTCCGGGCCAGCCACGAGGTGGTCGACTGCGACGGTCTGGACGAGTTTGTACACCGCCTGGTCGAGGGTGTCGATAGGCTGGCAGTTGATGTCGACGATACCGAACGGTTCACCTTGTGACTCACACAGGTCGACGATCTGCTCGGTGACGCCACCGACGATCAGTGACTTCCTCGTCCCGGCGAGCCCGTACAAGAGCATATTCGGCGGTCGGTTTCCCCCCAACGCCGCCCGGAGGTACGACACCACGGACTCCAACTGTTGGTCCCGTCAACGATCCGTTCCTCGTCGGCGATCGTGTCCGGCCCGACCAGGTCTCGGTCGACGAACACCGACGCGGAGCCGTCGCTGTGGGCATCTCTTGGATCGACTGTTTCCCGCCTGCGTCGCTATCGCTCCCGTCGGCTCCGTTGCCGGTGCCTCGCCTCCGTCGGCCGCTCCGGACGATTCGCACCTCTGTGTCGGATCGTAGAGACGAGCACACGCCCCCATCGAGCAGTGCTGTACCTCCGCCGAGGTGTAGATTCCCCCGATAACTCCCGTCGGAACTGATTCTGCGACGTTCTCACTACCACTCTCCCACCGACACCGACGTACTCCAGGCGTCGCGTCCCGGCCGCGGCGTTCACGTCGGTCCGTCCGCGCTCACCGTTCGGTAGAGAGTAAACCACAGAGCGCTATACGAAACGACGGGAGCCACGGAGTGACGCCGCCTCCGGCTACCCGAGTTCGTCGAACCCTTCGGCACGCATCTGCTCGGCGACGAGTTCCGGGTGCTCCATCGCCGCGACGAGTGCGAACTCCCGTGCGTCCGTCTTCGACACCTCGTCTGTGCCGAGCAGTTCGGCCAGACGGGAGCGGAACGCCGCTTCGCGGTCGGCGACGTGCTCGCGGACGTGGATCTCCAGCCGCTTTCCCCGTTCGTCGCCCACGTTACTCCGCCGAACGAGGTACGGGTACTTACTCCCGACACCTCCGGTCGAGCCCGTCCCGTGGTCGTCGCCTCCTGGCGTCTCGGAGCCACTGTCTCGCTCTGTCTCGACTCCGGGCTCGTTGCCGACTCGCTCGGCGCCACCGCTACCACCTCCGACTGCCTCGCTTTCGACACTCGAACTGCCGACACCCGTGTCACCGGTGCTCGTCTCTTCACCGCTACCGACGCTCGAACTGTCGACGCCGGGGTTCTCGACGGCTGTGCTCTCGTCGACGGTCCCTTCGTCTACCGCCCCGGACACAGTTTCGGCTTCCTCGCTACTGTGCCCTGCGTCGTCACTCTCCGTCTCGTCTCCCTCGTCCCCGTCGTCGCGGCCGAAGTCGAGATCGCCGGAGCCGTCTTTCATGACGACACCTCCGCGGGCTCGGAGCCGTCGAGGTCGATCTCCCGCGTGTCCCGTCCCTCGATGTCCAGTTCCAGTGTCGACTCGACGGCGGCGTCGTAGGTGTCCGTCGCCACGTAGTTTGCGAGCTCGAACAGTCGTTGGAGCGTGTCGACCTCCCGGTCGCGCACTCGGCGGCGACCGGCCTCGCTCACCATCTCCCCGTCCTGCTCGAACGTCTTCCAGCGTTCTTCGACCACTTTGAACGCGGAGCCTCGGGCCTCCCACATGGCGTCCATCAGGCTCTCGCGGTCCCTGATCGTCACCGGGGTGGCGAAGGCGTCCGTGTCGTCGAACTGCTGTCGGTACTGCCGGTGGGCGTTCGTCTGTCCGACCCCGGACGGCACCACACAGGAGAGCCCCACCGCGATGTCGAGTCGTTCCTCCATGTTGCCGACGAGCTCTTCGAGTCCCGAGAGACTGAGGTTCCCCTTTCCAGCGGGCTTGACCGGGGCGACGAGCGTCCGGAGCGCGTAGATCGCGTTGTACAACAGGTCCTCCGCCCGCGCGTTGGGGTCGATGAGGATCGCGTCGTACTCCGACTGGAGCTGTTCGCGCTCCCACAGCAGTCGGTACAGGAGTTCGAACCGGGGGTACTCCTCTCGCGTCGTGTTCTGCATCCCCGTCTCGTAGGAGATCTTCTGCTCGAGGTTGGAGGTGAAGTCGCCGAGCATGTCGTGGCTCGGGACGATGTCGACGCCCTCGTCGGTCGTCTCGATCAGGTCCGCGAACGGCCCGTCTGGCATCTCCAGAACGTGTTTCACGAGGTTGTCCGCCTCGGGATCGCTCCGGTCCGTGCCGGTGTCGAACAGACTCGTGAGGTTCCCCTCCTGTGGATCGAGGTCGACGACGAGCGTGTCGAGCCCCATCCGTTCCAACGCCACCGCGAGGTTGGCCGTCATCGTCGTCTTGTACGTCCCACCCGACTCGGAGTAGACGACTGCTCTGATCACACGCCCCGTTCGTCGTCACTCCAGATAAGTCTGTGTCAGACATCTGTCCTGCACTTTTGTCCCGAACGTCTGTTACAGACTTCTGTTACAGATACCTGTTACAGACACACGCCGTAGTCGGTCGTTGCTGGTGTACACAGACTTGTCTGTGATAGCTGTCTGTAACGACTGTCTGTAACAGACGAGCTGTCCGGCCGAACGTGGCTACCCCCGGATCGATCGTCGTGGACTGTGCGTCACTCGACCCAGACACACGACCGAGACGAGAGGCGTTCCAGACGAGGGTAGCAGACAAGGACAACAGACAGACGTAACAGATGACTGTAACAGATTGCTGTAACAGATGCTTGTAATAGATATTTGTAACAGGTACCTGTAACAGACAAACGAGCGAGAAGTGACTGTAGCAGACGTAACAGATGAGAGTAACAGATGACCGACGATCAGGCAGGCGTGACAGCTGTCCGCTGTGAACTGTGACGACCCGTAGTACTAGATCTTCGGCACGAACGTCTGTAGCAGACTTCTGTAACAGGCCAAATTGATAGCCGTCTGTTACAGAAGTTCGTAACAGATAACTGTTACAGACGTAACAGTGGTCGACAGCGACACCGACGTTTCGAGAGTCGACGGCTACGAACAGCCGTTACAGAAGTCCGTTACTGACAAGTATTACAGACAAACGTCACAGACGATCGTCACGCAGACTGCCTCGACCGGCACACGGGCGCCTCACAGACAGCTGTCACGGATTGCCGATACAGCACACCGTCGAGAGCGACTGTTCTAGACAGTGCATACAGACAGATGTAACAGATTACCATCACAGACGGCTAGTACAGACAAGGTGCACACGGACTGGCACGACAACCACACAGTCGGAAGTGTCCGAGCCTGCGGCAGACGACGGTGACAGACATCGATGACAGTCACCTGTAACAGACAATGGTAACAGAAATACCGTACAGATGTCTGTAACAGGTAGGAAGAACAGAAATGCACCGCAGCTACCGACGACAGACGAGCGGGTACCCTACCCCACGTCACCGCGACGACTACTCTGTCTGTCTCGGCTGTGAGGAGCGCCGAAAAGAGAGGCTCCGGTTCAGGCGGTGGGCAGATACTCGCGGGTGAGTGGCCACAGTTCCTCCGGGTCGGCAGCCGCTAAGTCGCTGTCTGGATCCAGCACGAGACGCAGTCGTGGCCGCCCGATGTCGATGGGTTGTTTCTCGGTGAGGACCACCCCGGTGTCCTCCAGTTGCGACTTCCGGCGCGAGACGGTCGCCTTGCTCGCCAGCCCGACGTCTTCGCTCCACTGGCTGAGGTCGTACAGGAGCCCTTCGTTGCGGGCCGTGACGACGACTAACAGCGTGACGACCGCGTCCAACCCGGTGACGCGTTCTGCACCCTCCAGTGCGCGCTCGAACTCCGCGCTGACCGGCTCGCCGAGCTGTTCTTCCAACGTCTGGATCGTGTGCGACAGCGCCGGTCGCCGGAAGTCGAAGCTGTCGGCGTCCGCGAACTTCTCGCGGTAGGCCTCTCGCACACCGCCGACGAGCGGCTCCGCCTCGGACGCCAGCGCACCGACCGCCTTGCTGCCGTCGACGACGGCGTACACGGCCGACGACGTCGCGAGCAACGTCGTGTCCGCCCGCTCGTCGAACACCCGGATCCGGAGCCGGTCGGCCGCGATCCCCTCCGCGAGCCCGGCGGCGACCTGGAACTCCTCTCTGGCCGTCTTCAGTGCCTCGGCTTCCGCCAACACGTCCACCGCCGGCAGTTCCGCCGGTGACCCGATCACGAGGTCGGCGACGGCCCCCAGCAGTGTCGCCGACGGACCGATCAGGAGACACGACTCGTCCGTGTCGAGGAGCGTCGCTGTCAGCTCGCGACGCCCCCCGGCGAATTCGTTCGATACCACGTTATTTGCAAGACAAGAGTGTTAGCCGTTTGAGTTTTGGGGCCGACGAGAGGGTTCTGACTAGCCCCGTGTCGAGAGACGGGCCGCCGTCCGGTGGTCGGGGAGCGCGTCGGCGTCCATCCGGTCGCCGTCGAACAGGTCCACCCTGGCGGTCGTCCCGTCGTCGACGGCGAACGTGACGGCACCGCCGGAGGCGTCGACGAGCCACTTCGTCAGCCACAGTCCGACCCCGCTCCCGTGTTCCAACGAGGTCTCGACGGCTCGGTTGAGCACCATCCGTTCGTCGTCCGGGAGCCCGGGGCCGTCGTCGGTCACCCGCAGGCGGAGGAACTGACCGACCCGTTCTACGGAGACGACGACCGTCGGCTCCACCCCGGCGTGCTCGCAGGCGTTCTCGACCAACTCCCACACCGCGCGGTCGAACCCTTCGATCACCTCCGTCGCCGTCGCGTCCGTCGCCGACTCGGCCCGAACCGTCGCGTCGGGGAACTCCTCGCGAGCCCGGTCTACTGTTTCCTCGGCGACCGTCTGGAGGTCGACACGCTGCCAGTTCGGATCCTCCAGCAACGACTGGACCCGTCGGGCGTCGCCCGCGGTCGCCAGGAGGTCGTCCGCCGCCTCCCGTGCGGCCGCCAGCGTCTCGGCCACGTCTCCGTCACCCGCCCGACGGGCGTAGTCGACACGCGACCGGATCACGTCCAGGTCGTTGCGGAGGTTGTGCCGGAGGACGCGGTTGAGCACGGACAGTTGCTGTTGGCGACGGCGCCGTTGTGTCACGTCTCGGGCGACGAGCGTACGGGCCGTGTCGTACCCGCCGCCCCCGGCGTCGAACACCCGAACCTCGAACTCGCGGTGTCCGAACGGACCGGTGACGAGGTACTCCTCGTCGACCTCGAACTCGGGCGAGGGTCCCAACAACGCCGTGACCGGCTCGCCGAGCACGTCCGTGCGCGCCCGGTCGAACGCCTCCAGCGCGGCGTCGTTCACCTCGATCACGGTGTCGTCGGGGGCGAGTACGACGACACAGTCCCCGACGCCGAGCGCGACGGCCGCCCCGGCGCGCCCCGGCTCCGGTGTGTCCATCGTCGGTGTCAACTCTCCCGCGAGACTCGTGATCCCGCCGTCGCCGACGGTCACCTCCGTCAGAGACGCCGACGCCGTCGAGTCGTCGTCTGCCGGCCGCCACCGGACGACCGCCGTGTCGCCGTCGCGGACGACCCGTTCGACCTGGAGCCGGCGCCTGTGACGGTCGGACAGCCGGCCGAAGTAGTCGCGGAGCGCGTCGAGACTGTCGAACGCACGCCCGTCGACCGCTCGAATCGACACCCGCTCGGGGTCGGCGAACAGCTCCTCGACTGCTCCCGTCGCCCCGTCGCCCAGGAGCTCTGTCACGAACCGGCGTGCAGCGACTGCCGGGTCCGACGGCTCGCCGGACTGTCGCGTGTGGTCAGACGGCTCGCCGCCACGAGGGTCGCCGTCGTCTGTGCGTTCGGTCACCGTCAGCCCTGTCGAGCCCCAGCGACGTGTATCCTGGGTCCGTGTTTCGCGTGGCCGGCAGACGGGCGTCGAACGAGTCGTCACCAGCCAGGGGACCCGAACCCACCGCCGTCGACGGCGCAGCCGCCACTCGTGCCGGCAGACCCAGTAGATTGAAAGTCGTCGCTTCGTAGATGAAGGCGTGCGTCTCAGAGACGGTTCGGTGAGCACGACTCGCGGCGTCTCGAGTGTCGTCGCGGTCGTCCTGTTGGTCGCAGTCACCGTCGTCCTCGCCGGGACGGTGTTCGTCTTCGTCGACGGCGCGGCCCAGGGGTTACGCCAGCCGGCGCCACAGGTCGCACAGTCGAGTGTCGAGTTCCCGACCCAGTCCGGGTTCGCCGACGGGGTCGTCCGGGTCACACACCGAGGCGGCGACCCCGTCCCGGTTGCGAACGTCCGAGTCCAGGTCGACACGAGCGACGTGGCCGGCTGTGACACCGACAGCGCCGAGATCCTGAACCTCCCATCCACCCGGAGTGGGCTCGGTAACCTGGGCTACGGCGAGGAGAACTTCGCGGCGGGCGACGACAGTCCGATCGACGAGGGCGGCCCCGACGCGGAGTGGTCCGCCGGCGCGCTCCACGCCGACACCGGCCCGAACTTCGTCGTCGGTGACAGCTTCGCGTTCCGACTCACCCCCTCGGAGTGTCCGGTCGCGCCCGGCGAGACCGTCCGCGTCACTGTCGTCCACGAGCCCAGCAGGCAGGTTATCTTCACCGTCACCGCCACAGCACGCGACGGTGGGTGACTCCCTGGGTAGTGCGCCAGGTTACCCGCCGCACAGGCCGACGAGGATCGTCTCGGTCGCCAGACAGTTCGGACGACGGCCGTGTTCTCTCCTCGCGTAGTCGTCTCGTGGGCTCGGCAGACACGCAGTCCGTCCCCAAACTGGCCGGACTTCGGATCGAAACGACGGTGTACGTGCCGTGTGGGGTCGTCGGCTCGACGGCGTACACCGGAGACGCCTCCGGCTTCTGGGCGCTCGTGACGACGCCCGCCCTGGCGGCGTTCGCGGCGGCACGGCCGCTGTAGTCCCGCAGCGTCCCAGAAGATCCGTCTTCGAGCCGACTACAGGAGGGCGTCGTCGTTCTCGGCCGCGAACAGCGTCCGTCCGGCGACGTTGACGGCGTGGTCGCCGGCCCGCTCCAGGTCTCGCAGCGTGAGCAGGAGCCGCGACACCTCCGACAACAGTGTGTCGACGTCCGGGCCGCCGACACCGTCACCGACGACGAGCGAGCGGACGACCGACTCGCTGGCCGTCTCACACATCGCGTCCACCTCGTCGTCGGCCGCGGCCACGTCGAAACACTGCTCCGGGTCCTCGGCGGCGTAGGCGTCCGTCGCGGCACTGAGGTTCTCCAACACGGTCTCGCCGATCCGTTGGACGTCCACGTCCGGCGCCACCGTGTACTCCACGCCGGTCGCGTACTCCGCGAGGTTGACCGCGAGATCTCCGATCCGTTCCAGATCCGTGAGGATCTTGAACGAGGCGACGATCAGTCGCAGGTCACCCGCGACGGGTTGTTGGAGCGCGAGCAGGTCGACACAGTCGCTCTCCAGCTCCAAGAACAGGTCGTCCACGTCGTCGTCGGTCTGGACCACCCGCTGGGCCAACCTCTCGTCCCGGTCGACGAGCGCGTCCAGCGCGTCCCGCAGTTGGCCTTCGACCAACTCACCGAGGTACAACACGTTCTCGCGCAGTTCGTCCAGCATCTCTCTATAGCTCTCCCGTGACATATTGTATCACGGTGGTGACGCCGGGGCGATTTATCCGTTTCGAAGGATTCTGACGGAGGAGAACCCCCGACACGACCCGTTCGCGCCGCCCGGAGCGTCCGTGCCGCCTGTGGCCGACGTGGCCGACTCGCCGGCCGTCGGCGAGTAGTCCGACGCGTTCCCGGCGTCGCTCAGTCGCCGCCGAACGGTCTGGCGTCCGCGAGGTCGAACAGGTACTCGACGTCCGCCCGGGCGTAGTGGTCCAGCATCGCCCGCAGTTCGTCGGCGTCGACGGCGGGGGTATCACTTCCGTCGGCCGTGTCGCCGTCGGTGTCACTGTCGCTGACGGTGTCATCGCCGCCATCGGCGTCACCGTCACCGCCGCTGCCGCCCGCGACAGTTCCACCCGCGTCGACGGCGTCGAGGTAGATCTCGCCGAGCCGCGCGACATCTCTCGACTCCACGGGCTCGTCCGGCGTCGTCGGCCACGCCGCCCGCGGGACACCGTGGTCGAACCCCGTCGGGTCCGTCGCCGTGGGGTCGATCCCGACCGCCCGCAGCGTCCCCTCCAGCGAGGTGTAGTCACCGAACGCCGTCCACGCCGGCGGCTGGAGGTCGACGTGGTCGATCCGGTCGACGAGCGCCTCCGCCCGCTCGAACGGCTCGCGTCGCCCGGCGGCCGCGCCGGCGATCCGCGCCCGGCCGACGAGGTGGAGCATGTCGAACTCCGTGCCGTTGTACGTCACCACCGTCTCCACGTCGGCGAGGCTGTCGACGATCCACTCCGCGACCGCCAACTCGGCCGTCGACCCCCAGCCGTCCCGCCAGTGGACCGCCGTCTCCCGGCTGCCGTCGGGGTACTCGTACGCGACGGCGGCCGCGAGCAGTTCGAAGTGTTGGGAGTCGCGGAAGTCCGGCTGCTCGTCGTCGTCCAGTTGGGGCGATACCGTCTCGATGTCGAACGCCGCACGCACGGGTCTCGTCACACTCGCGCCGTCGCCCCCGAGACGGTTCGAGTTGTCGACACGCGGCCGACTACCCCAGCCGGACGGGGTCGTCGCCGGTCGTCGGCTCTGCGGGCGCCCGCCGGAGGAAAACCGGCACGAACCCGAGCCAGGCGGCGAAGAACACGACCGCGAGCGTCGGCCGCGTGATCGACAGCAGCGCGTCGACGGCGCCGACGGCCGTCGCGGCCAGTCCCAGTGCCAGCGGCGCTCGGTTGCTCACCCAGCCGTAGTAGGCGCCCAGTAGCGACCCGACAGCGTAACAGACAGTGTACCGGACGACCGCGGCGACGACGGCGTCGCCGACCACGATCGCCGTCGCGACCCGGGCGTCGATTCCGGTCACCTGGACGAGCAGCTCCCCGCCGTGGTACGGCGACCCGGCACCGAACGCCGCGACCGACACCGTCGCCACTCCCGTCGCGACGCCGACCGAGCGCCCGACACGGACGCCCGTCTGTGCGGGGTCGGCGCGCTCCATCGCTCACTCCAGCCGAACTGCGGTGCCGTAGGCGATCACCTCGCTGCCGCCGTTGGCGATGGCCGAACTCTCCATTCGGACGTTGACGATCGCGTCCGCGTCCATCGACTCGGCGTCCTCGACCATCCGCTCCAGCGCCTCGTCTCTGGCGTCCGACAGCAGCTCCGAGTACGCCTTCAGCTCCCCGCCGGTGATGTTGCGGATGCTCTGAGTGATGTCCCGCCCGACGTTGCGTGCTCTGACCGTGTTCCCGCGAACGACTCCGAGTGACGCCGCAATCTCCTCGCCCGGCACCGTCTCCGTACTGACAACCTCCATGCACGGATTGGACGGCGGCGACGACTTGAATCCGAGTGTCGGTGTTCAGACTGTGCACCGCTACTCGTACGAGGGGAGACAACTTCTGAAGAGTATATGGCTCGATATCAGCAGAAGTACTACCGCAGAAACGACTACCAGAACCTCCGAAATCACCTCGTCGCTGTCGAACAGTCCGATTAGTGACCAGATGCTCCAGAGAAGCATCGCTGCCCACACGATAGCTGCTCCTACCAGTAATATGCCCTCGTAGAGTTCTGCCTGTGTCGTATCCGCCTCCTCCTCTGACTCTTGATCAACATCGAGGTTTTCAAGGAGATTAAATAGCACCGTTGCAAGAACGACTGTCGAGCCAATCTGCACCCAAATCACGACACTTGGAGACTGCGACGCGACGAGAATGTACACCCAGTTCACTACTGGGAGGAACGCGAGCGCAGTGGTCTCGTCACCCAAGAGTGACAGAGAGTCGCCTAGAAGTGACATCTACAGCGTCTCCAGCCGCACGCGTTCAACGAGCTGATTTCCGTCCTCAATGGTCTCTGAGGCGAACCCAGGGTTGCGATCTCCGAAGACCTCCATTGTATCGCGGAGAACCGGTCTTGCCCAGTTCCCCTTTGCGTGGATATCGACGAACCCAGGGTGGTATTTGTAATTGTCTTTTCGGATCCACTCGTGGATCACTTCGTCGTAAATCGGCCTCGGTTCAGCGTCTGGAGTAACAAAAACGGCGAACGGACACTCTGAGATCGCGGTATAGAAGAAATCCTGGTAGTCCTCCTCACTCCACCTTTCTTCTTCGACCTTGTCTCTGTACAGACGCTCGAACAGCGCTCCCTCTGAGAAGTACCCGTCCCCACAGAGGCTACACAGCGTCTGAGCGTCCGCTGGGTCACCACCAGCCCTGTCGCGGTACGCGTCTGCAATGTCTCCTCGGAACTCTCGCACTGCCTCCCTCTGTATCTCCGTTCGCTCTGTCAGACGATTGAGCACGAGCGCCTCCTTCAGAACAGTACGGTACTCCTCTGGAATCTTGTCTCGAAAGAAGTCGAAGCGATCCTTACTCCCCCCACGGAGATTAGCGACAGATGCAACATCCCCGAATTCCTCCAGCGGGAACCCATCTTCCTCTTCGTACGACTGCCGGAATTGCGGGGCGAATCGCTCTAATGTTCCATCGGGGAGCTGCTCGGGGTCGAGGTACAGGATGTCTCTTCCCTCTTCACGATTGAGACGCGCCTCGGCACCATCGAGTCCAGTGATGTGGACCTGAGTCGGCTCGGAATGTTCGAACAGGCACCCGAACGAACCTTCGACGGGGAAGTCCTCCTCTGGGCGATTATCCAGCGGCTGACCACCGTCAGTTACCCAGTCCCACAGCTCCATCCGACGACTTCGCGGGAGCGACTCGTAGTCGAAGACGTACTTTACGAGCCACTCACCGTCTCCTGGCAGACGGTCGGAAACGGATGAAAGCGAACCCCGAAACCGGTCGGCAAGACCACTGTCTTCGTCTGGGTGTATCGATTCTCTAAGTTTAGTGCTCAAGGAGGATTCGAGCAGATTTTTATCTTTGAGTGAGGCAATGATGCGGTCTCTGGCAAGGATTGGAATGATATCCCAGCCATCGGCCGAATCGTCTCCCATTCTGACCGATTAGTCGTCCCACAGATTTTCGTCGCTCACACGAGAGACGACAGCAGAGAAATCTGCTTCCACAGGCTCTATAGAACCATGACCGAGGTACCCGATCTCGTCGATAGTCAATTCTTCACCGTCTTCTGACCTGACTACCTCACCGGTCTCCGTATCGACGAGATAACCGTCGTCGTTGACCTCCGCCCCGAGCAGAGGTAGTACGGAATCCAGACGATCACGGTGGACGACGAGTTCTGGTGGCATGAGCGATGTGCCTCTTTGTCTCACGAATGAGTGATGTCTCCCCGGGAATAAACTTACCGCATAGCGTTCTCAGACGTGACACTAGAACAACACAGCCAGACGACAACTCTCGAAGTCGCCTACTGACTGATGACTCTGAGATCCGCCAGACGATTTATACAGACGACGAACGAGGGTTCGACAGTGCCCGAATTCGTGTTGTACGGCGGTAAGGGTGGTGTCGGGAAGACTACGCTCGCGGCGGCGACGGGGCTCCAGGCGGCCGAGGCCGGCCGGCGGACGCTGATCGTGAGCACGGACCCCGCACACAGCGTCGGGGACGTGCTCGACTGCGAGGTGGGCGAACGGCCGACGAGCGTCCCGCCGACGCGGGACCTGTACGCGCTGGAGGTGGACCCGCGCGAGCGGTTCCGTCGGCGCTACGGCGAGACGTTCGACGAGCTGCTGGGTGACGCACAGTCGCTCGGGTTCGACGTCGACGAGTCGGACGTGCAGGACGTGTCCCGCCGCGGACTGGTCCCCGGCGCCGACGAGGTGGCGGTCGTCGACCTGTTCGCCGAGTACGACGCAGACGACGACTGGGAGGTGGTCGTGTTCGACACTGCGCCGACGGGCCACACGCTGCGACTACTGGAACTGCCGGACGTGCTCGACACGACCGTCGGCAAACTCCTGTCGGCCCGCGAACGAGTGCGGTCGGTCACCGACACCGTCGGCCGTCTCTTCGGCGGCTCCGACGACGACGACGGAGGGCGTTCGTACACCGACCGGGCGACGACGCTCCAGTCGACGGTCGACCGCGTCGGCGACCGGCTCCGGGAGGCCCACCACACGGAGTTCCGTGTCGTCGCTCTCCCGGAACGAGTCGCGCTGGCGGAGACCCGCCGACTCGTCGCGGAACTGGACGAGGCCGGCGTCCCCGCCGACACCGTCTTACTCAACCGGACGCTCCGCGAGCCCCCGGGTGACTGCCCGAACTGCGCGCCGCGGTACGAGCGCCAGCGAGCGGCCGTGAGCGACGCCACCGACGACATCGACCGGACGGTCGTGGAGGTGCCGCTCGTGTCCGACGCCGAGGGCCGCGACCGGGTCGCCCGCGTCGCAGACCACGTCCCCGCCGTGGAGTAACGGAACCGGACGACGACGCGCCGCGAGCCGACGCGCAGCCGTCTCCTCGCCGCTCGGCGTCGCCGCTGTCTCCGTCTCGCGCACGGTCGGACAGAAAGGCCCATGCGGCCGCCCGCCGAACGGAGTCCGTGCTCGGTTACGCCGCGATGAACCGGACGCTCCGCGAAGAGTCGCCGCCCGTCCGTTGCAACCGGAGTATGCAGGAGGCGACGTTCGAAGAGCGTGGGCTGTCGTACGTCTCGGAGCTAGCGCTCCAGAACGTCCGTGATCTCCTGTCGATCCTCCGGTGGAACGTTCGGCACGGAATCTTCTTCTACCGGTGTACGTCGAAGCTGCTCCCCTGGAACCTCCGGTACGAGGTCGAGGAGCTCCCGCAGTACGACGAGCTCGCGGACCGACTCGCCGAGGTCGGCGCGTTCGTCCGCGAGAACGGGATCAGGCTGACGTTCCACCCGAACTACTACTGCAAGCTGGCGAGCACGTCCGAAGACACCGCTCGGCGGTCGGCGCGGGACCTGGCGAACCACGGACGGTGGCTCGACCTGATGGAGCTGCCGCGGACGCCGTACCACGCGATCAACGTCCACGTCGGAGCGACGTACGGCGACCGAGAGGCGACGCTCGCGCGCTTCTGCGAGCGCGTCGACGACCTCCCGACGCGGGCTGCCGACCGACTCGTCGTCGAGAACGACGACGACGAGGGACTGTACGCCGTCGGCGAGCTCGCGGACGGCGTCACGAACGAGTGTGGCGTGCCGGTGACCTTCGACTACCACCACCACAAGTTCACCCACCGCGGAGCGACCTACCGCGAGGGGTTCGCCCGCGCCCGGGAGACGTGGGACGAGCGCCCGGTCGTGCACCTCTCGGAGGCGGAACGACTCCACACCGGCGACACGTCCGTCCGTCCACAGAGCCACGCGACGTACGTCGAGACCGTCCCGGACTGGCTCCGGGCCGCGGCGGACGTGATGCTGGAGGCGGACGCGAAGGAACGAGCCGTCCTGTACCACACACTCACGCGGTGACGCGCCGTCTCGCCCGCGTGCATCCGAGTCGGCGGCGTCGCTACCGAACGTCTCCGTCACGACCGTCGTTCACGCCCCTCCGCCACGCACGTCTGCCGCGGTCGTCTGGCTCGTTCTTCTGCTACGGCCGTCTGCCGCTCTTCTATTACAGTTGTCTGTTGTAGTTGTCTGTTGTAGTTGTTTGTTACGTTCGTCTGTTACATTTGTCTATTACAGCCGTCTGCTACAGCCACCTGTTACGCTTGTCTGTTACAGATAGCCAGAAACAACGCCCCGGCCACTCACACCCGCGCACTGCCCGCAACCCTCTTGACCCGCCGCGGGCACCGCTCCGTCGGTGCGCGACCTCACACACGAGATCGAGACGGGGATGCAGACGTACCCGGGCGACCCGGCGGTGTCGGTGACGCCCGCGGCGACGGTGGAGACGGACGGGTACGCCGTCCGCCGGGTCGAACTCGGGAGTCACGCCGGTACCCACGTCGACGCCCCGGCACACGTCCTCGCCGACGGCCGGACGCTGGCGTCGTTCGACCCGGAGACGTTCGTCTTCGACGCCGTTCGGGTGGACTGCCGGGACCTGGGCGCCCGCGAGGCGGTGCCGGCCGACCGGGTGCCGACGGACACCGACGCCGACTGTGTCGTGTTCGACACGGGCTGGGCCGACCACTGGGGGGCGGCACGCTACCGTGACCACCCGTACCTCGCGCCCGCCGCCGGCCGAGCGTGTGCCGAAGCGGGGCTGGCAGTCGCCACGGACACACTGAGCCCCGACCCGACCCCGCCCGCCGATCACGGTAGTGGCGGGGGTAGTGAGGGCGGGAGCCACCACGCGAACGGTGACGAGAACCGAGCGGACGAACCCGACGGTGTCCCGGTCCACGAGGCGGTCCTGGGGGCCGAACGGCCGATCGTCGAGAACCTGACCGGGCTCGCGGGACTGGATCGGTTCGAACTCCGGGCGCTCCCGTTGGCGCTCGACGGGGACGGAGCGCCGGTCCGAGCCGTCGCCGTCGAGTCGTCGTCGCCGACCGAGGCGTCACCGGAGTGATCACCTCGACGGGAGTGACGCCGAGGTGATCACCGTGGCGGACACGGCGCCAGATTCAATACCCCGACGAACACAGCAGCCGGTGTGCCGCGACGGCGACCGCTCACCACGTTCTCGCGCCGTCTGCTGGCCCTCGCGCGGGCCGGATAGCTGCAGCACTCGTCTCGTCTCCGACCGCCGCAGCCGTCCGCGCCCATGCCACGCACACACACGGCCCGAACGGGCCACAGCCGTCGCACCGCCACGGTCGCCGTCCGCGACCGCAGAAGCACCGCTCACCACGCCGCTCACCGTACCGCTCGTCGCTGCCGCCACCACGCCACGACAGACTCACGACGAACTCCCTACTACACCCCAACTGACACCCCACCGACGCCACACTGCACCGTCACCAGTCTCACGTCGACGCCACACTCCACCACACGCCAGAGGTGGTCGCCGTGATCGACCCGACGACCGACCGGGGCCACCTCCTCCGGCGGAACGCTCCGTTCCGGCGGTTTCTCGCCGGGGAGTTCGTCACCAACCTGGGCGACAGCCTCTACGCCGTCGCGGTGCTCTGGTTCGCCCTCCAGACCAGCGGCTCGCCGCTGGTCGTCTCGGTGGTCAACGCCGCGCTGCTGACGCCGTGGCTGTTGCAGTTCGCCGCCGGCGCCGTCGTCGACCGCGTCGACGTGGTCCGACTGCTCGTCGTCGTCCAACTGCTCCAGGGTGTCGGTGTCGCCGGACTCGCGGTCGCCGGCGCGACCGGCCGGCTCGCCGTCCCGTTGCTGACCGCCGTCGTCGCGGCACTGGCGGGGCTCGCGGTGACGCTCACGCCGGTCCAGGCCCGTCTCGTTCCGCGGCTCGTCGCCGACGAACGACTGTCGACCGGTAACGGGCTGCTCGCGACGGTCACGCTCGGACTCGACACCGTGTTCGAGGCCGTCGGCGGACTGTTGATCCCCGTCTTCGGCGTCGAGGCGCTGCTGGCGGCCGACGCCGCGACGTTCCTCGTCGCCGCCGTGTTGTTCGCTCGCGTCCGCCCGGGACTGACGGGTGGTGACGACGGAGCCGACACCGACGTCGACACCGCCACCGACGGCGGTGACACGGACTCCGGCGGTGACACGGGCTCCGGCGGTGACACGGGCTCCGGCGGTGACAGTCGACCCTCCGTCTCGGACGCAGTCACGGCGTACGTCGCCGACACCCGCGAGGGGATTGCGGCGCTCCGCGGGACGGTGTTCGTCGAGCTCGTCGGGGTGTCGGCCGTGTTCCACCTCGCACTCGGAGCGACGTTGACACTGCTCCCGGTGTACGCCGCGACCCGCGGCGGTGCCGGGACGTACGGACTCCTCTTGGGTGCGTTCGGCGTCGGTCGCGTCGTCGGGACGAACGTCGCCGACCGACTCACCGGGCTGCCGTACGGGTGGTTCCGGGCCGGCACGTCGCTGGCGGCCGCCGGCGCCTGGGTCGCGTCCGTCGCAACCACCTCCCGGCTCGCCGCCGTCGTTCTGTTCGGGCTGGCGTGGGTGCCGGCCGGCGCCAACGGTGTCTTCGTGTCGACGCTCAACCAACGGCTGTTCCCGTCGGAACTGCTCGGTCGCGTCTCCTCGCTGAAAGGGACCGCCTCGACGGCGACGCTGCCGGTCGGGTCGCTCCTGGGTGGCGTCGCCGCGACACTCCTGGACGCTCGAACGGCGATGGCGCTCGGCGCCACGGGGTTCGCGTTCGTTGGCCTCTGGTTCTGCCTCCGACCACGACTCCGCCGGCTCCCGTCCGTTCGAGCGGCCACGCCGGCCGCGTTCGACGTGACCGTCGGCGACGACCCGGAGTGATCCGCCGGGAGAACGAACGCCGACCTCACTAGTCGAACGCGCCCGGGATCGGGACGCCGTCGCGGAGGAGCCAGCCGGCGCGGCGGCGTGACGCCAGGAACGCCCCCTGTGGCCCGCGGTCGGCGGCCATCTGCGCCGTCACGAGGAACACGACGCTGCCGCCGTCGACGAACGGCGCCCGGAGGTTGAAGGGGACGCTCGACGGTGGCCTGAGCCGGTAGTCTCCCGGCGCGCGCTCGTACACCGTCGTGTCCGCGACGAGCTCGTAGGCGTCGCCTCGGACGGGCGTGTCCGACACGAGGAGTGAACCGTCGCCGTGACCGACGCTCCAGAACACCTGTTCGTCGCCCGTCGCCGGCCCGTCGAAGAACACCGGCCGCACGCGGTCTGGCACCGGAACCCGACGGTCCGCCCCTACCGTCCGTGCCGCGACTGCTCGCCACGTCACATTAGACGTTCGTGTCTCCTTCGTTAAGTAGTCTTCGAGACTCGAACCCTGAACTGAACTCGAGTTCGAGTGGACAGCCTCTGTCGCTTCGAGTAGACGAGAACGACCCCTCCGGCCGAGTCGGGCGACGAGTCAGCCACTGCCCCCGGATTCTCTATAGCGGCATACAGTTTACTCACGGGGGAGGCGACGCTCGCTACCACACGAACGGGATCAGCCGGTACGGCACCTTCCGGGTGTACGCGGCGTAGTCTTCGAGTTCCCGACGCAGCGTTCGTTCCTCCAGTCGGACGCGGTGGCCGTAGCCGACGATCGCTCCGCCGGTGGCGGCCACGACACTCACCCAGTTGCCGCAGGCTACCCCGACCCCGAGGTAGGTGACGACCGCGCCCGTGTACGACGGGTGTCGCACCCAGGCGTACGGCCCGGTGTCGACTACCTCCCGGTCCGCAACCACGACCCGGTGGCTGAACTGCTCGCCCAACGTGACGACTGCCGTCATTCGGACGGCGAAGCCGACGAGCATCACGACGACACCCAGCCAGAACGAACCGTTCGGGGCCGGCAGCGTCCCGACGCCGGCCAGCGGCGCGACCACCGCGACGGTCGTCCCGGCGGCCGTCGCGGCCCACAACACCCAGAACGACCCCGCTCCGTCCGCGGCCGGGCGGTCGCCCAGCCCGAGGTACTGCCGGACGATCAGTTCGCGGCTCCCCAGTAAGAGCCCGACTCCGAACAACACCCACAGCTCCGGCGGCGTGAGGTACACCGGCGTCGCCATCGCTCGTGGGATTCGTGTTGGGGAAATATCACGATGACGGTGTCCCCCGACGTGGTCTGTCGTCGGAGCGGCCGGCGCAGTCGGCGGTCGGTCACTCTCCGACGTCGACTTCGTCGAACCCGGCGAGGTACTCTCGGCAGGTCTCGACGCCACAGACGGTGTGGAAGGCGACGACACCGCCGGTCAGCTCGACGGCGCGCCAGGAGTCGGCAGCGGCGTGCATCCGGCAGGCCGGTGCCGGCTCCGGACTGTCCCCGTCCGGGCGGTGGAGTGCGTCGCCGCCGGCCGTCACGACCACCGGACGGTCGTGGTCGGTCAGCCACGCCGGGGGGCCGTCCGACAGCGCCTCTCCGTCTAAGTCCAGATCCACGAGGTACGACGCGCAGTCGTCGCGGCTACACGGCCGGTGGTTCGTCGGCACCTCCTCGGCCGGCAGCGTCTCCCACCGCGAGGCGACCGTCTCGCAGGCGACACCCGTCCCGTCGCGCGCCGGGCGGTGGACCGTCCGCCCGCCCGGTGCCACGGCGACGCGGCGGTGGCTGTGGTCGATCCCCTCTCCGTCCGGCGTGTCGTCGAGTCCGCGCAAGGCAACGTTTCCACGTCGTTGTGACACTTCGGTCCTGTGATCTCCGCGTGTCACCGGTCGTTCCGGAGGCGTTCCAACAGCCCGGCGAGGCGGTCGACCGAGGAACCGGTCAACAACCGGACGGCCCGTTCGCTCCGGTCGTACATCTGTCGGAGCTCCCGAACTCGTCGGAGGTCGCGTTCGATCCGGTCGTCGTCGGTGTCCCGGTCGGCGTCGCCCGCCCCGTCGGAGCCGTCGTCGGAAGGCGACGCTTCGGCGGCGGCCTCCAGCGTCTCTTCGGCGTCCGCGAGCGCACGACCCACGATGTCGATCTCGCGTCGGACCTCCCGACGGAGGAACTCTCTGACGACCGTCCAGAAGTCGCGTTCTGCCTCGTAGAACGCTCGTTTCCCCTCGCCCGGAACGGAGCGACGGTAGACCAGGTGGAGCCGCTCCATGTCTTTCAGCGTGGTGCTCACCGTCGACTTTGCGTAGCCGCTGGCCTCGACCAACTGGTCCAACGACGCCGGCCCGTCCGCGAAGTACAACAACCCGTACAGCCGGCCGTAGCTCCGACTCAACCCGTAGATCTCCGCGCTCCGTTCGAACGCCTCGATCACGCGTTCGCGGGCCTCCCCTGCCTGTCCGCCCGGCTGGAGCTCCGTCGCCGTCTCGGTCTCGGTCATCGAAGACTGGTACCCTCCGAAAGGACTAATACATTTCGTTCGGAATATTCGCTCGATGTCGAATATACAGAACGGAGCGGACGGTCGGCGGGCGCCGTCGTCCGGCGACCAGCCGCCCGGAGACGACCGCGGGACGGACGACGGCGTGGCCGACGCGGCCGAACCGGTGTTCACCGCCAGCGGCGTCGAGAAGACGTACCGTTCGCGGCTCCCGTTCGTCGGCCGGGAGGTTCCGGTGTTGACCGGTGCCGAGCTCGAGCTGTCCCCCGGGGAGATCGTCGGGATCGTCGGCGAGAACGGCTCGGGGAAGTCGACGCTGCTGCAGATCCTCGTCGGCGCGCTCGCGCCGGACGCCGGGACGGTCGACGACGACGCCGCGGTCGGGTGGTGTCCACAGGAGACGCTGTTGTACGACCGGCTGACCGTGGAGGAGACGTTCTCGTTGTTCGGCGAGGCGTACGGACTGTCCGCGGAGCGGGTCCGCGAGCGGCGCGACGAGCTGGCCGCACGGCTCGGCTTCGAGCAGTTCCTGTCGTACCGCGTCGACCACCTCTCGGGCGGAAACCGACAGAAGGTGAACCTCGCCGTCGCCGTGCTCCACGAGCCGGACGTGTTGTTCCTCGACGAGCCGTACACGGGGTTCGACTGGGACACGTACCTCGCGTTCTGGGAGCTGGCGGAGGACCTGGTCGCGGACGGCACCGCGATCGCGGTCGTCTCACACCTCGTCAGCGAGCGCGAGCGGTTCGACCGCGTGGTCGAGCTCCGGGACGGCCGGCTCCACGAACGGGACGAGCCACCCCAGCAGGCCCGGAGCGCGGCACACGACGGCAGCGCCGAGGAGGCGCAGACGGACACGACAGACAGTACCGCCACGGACGCGACGGACGACGCCAGCACCGCTACGGGGGTCGAAGAGCCGTGAGCACGCTCGGTACCGTGACGCGGCTCCGTCTCGCCGAACTGCTCCGGCGGCCTCGGACCCTGGTGGGGGTAGTCGTCCTCCCGCCGGTGGTCGTGGAGCTGTACGGCACCGCACTGGCGTCGTTCCCGCAACTGCCGGCGCTCGCGGCCGCTCCGGCGGCGGCCGGGCGGACGGCCGGCGCGTTGTTCGCGGTCGCGTTCCTCGCGGGCCTGGTCGGACTGTTCCAGCTGTTGAGCGCCCGTCGCGGCGACGAGCGCGCCGCGGTCGCGGGCCTGCCCCGACACACGACACTCGCGTCGCGGCTGGTCACCGTCTTGGCGATCGCCGTCTGTGGCGCGACCGTCGCGTTCGCGGCGCTCGCGTTCCGTGTCACCGTCGCCGCGCCGGCGCTCGCGTTCGCGTCGTTGGTCGCGGCCGGACTACTGTACGGACTGCTCGGCGTGCTCGTCGGCACGGTCGTCCCCCGAGAGCTGGAGGGGTCCGTCGTGCTCGTGTTCCTCGCCGACATCGACAACGCGCTCTCTTCGGGGCTGTTCCCGGTGGACTTCGCCGTGTCGCTGCCGGTCGCCGGTGAGCTCCAGGTGACCGACCTCGCGCCGCTGGCACACCCGCAGGCGTTGTTCACGGCCGCCGTCTTCGACGGGACGTACGCGGGCGGACACCTCGTGCCGACGCTGGCCTGGATCGGGCTGTCGACGGCCGCTGCACTGCTCGCGTACGGCCGGTCCACCGGCGGGACGTTCGGTGTCGCCGGTGCCGTCGTCGACCGCGTCACCGGCGTGGTGGGGTGGTCGGCGTGACCCGCGTCGGCACCGCGTTCCGAGCGGGCGCGTCGGAACTCCGCCGGACGCCGTTGTTGCTCGCGTTGCTCGTCGTCGCGCCGGCGTACGTGGTCGGGTTGTTCACGCTCGTCGCCCCCTCCGGTCCGGCCCGCGTCCACGTCGCCGACCGGGTAGTGGCGACCACGCTCCCGGAGGCGTTCCCGGCGTTCACGACCCCGATGACCGCCGCGTTGCTGGCCGGCGTCGCCGGTCTGTTCCTGATGCAGACGGCCGTCGAGGCGGACGCCCGGACCGTCGTCGCCGGCTACCGGCCCTGGGAGGTGGTCGTCGCCCGACTCGGACTCGTCGCCGCCGTCTCCGTGATCGCCACGACCGTCTCCGTCGCGGTGATGCTGACCGCGTTCGAGCCCGCGAGCCTCGCGGTGTTCCTCGTCGGTGTGCTGGCGACGGCGTTCGTCTACGGACTCGTCGGCGTGCTCGCGGGCGTCCTCCTCGACCGGCTCTCCGGCGTGTACGTGATCCTGTTCGGCGCGATGCTCGACCTGTTCGTCTTCCAGAACCCGCTGGCGACCGACACACCGGCCCTCGCTCGATTCCTCCCCGGTCACTTCCCCCTCCGAGTGGCGATGGCGGGCGGCTTCGACGCGCCCGTCACCACGAGCACAGCCCTCGGGACTGCCGCGGTCGTCGGCCTGCTGACGACCGCCGTCGTCGTCGTGTTCACCGTCGAGACGCACGTCGGCTGACGGCCGCGTCACCCCCGTCTCAGTACGGCCACCCGTCGAACCGTTCGACGGCGAGCCGGCGACGCGGGGTGGAGACGACGACCGGCGGCCGCTCCCGGGGGCCGTTCCGGAGGTCCCACGCGGCCGTCGTCTCGCGGTCGCCGGCGGTCACGGTCAGTCGGTAGCGCCCCCGACGGCGGGTCACGCCGTCGAAGACGACCAGGCGCCCGGGGACGAGTCGGTAGGACTCGCGGCCGACCGTCGCTCCGGTGTCGGCACGCGACACCTCGACGACCATCTCCCGGGTCTCTGGCGCGAGGTTGACGACCGCGTAGCGGGCGTCGTCGCCGGAACACTTCGCGGCGAAGTTGTCGGCGGGGTCGTCGGCCGCGGGCACCGTCGTGCAGTCTCGGAGCCGGTCGTCCTCCTCGCCGACGCGGACGACGTACCGCGGGGAGACGAAGTACAGCCGTGGGGCGCTGCCGAGGTCGGCGTGGACGCCGTCCGCGTAGTTCGCGTAGCCGCTCCGCCGGCCGAGGACGTAGTGCCCGCCCGGCTCGACCGAGCGGACGTGTTCTGCCGCGGGCTGGACGGAGATCGACTCCGCGTCCGGCTCGTGGAGGACGTTGTACCCCTGTGCGTGCTCGAACTGTCGGACGAACGCGACGGCCGCGCCCGGTCCGTCGCCGTCCGGGCGGTCGGGGTACGACTCCGGCCCCTCGGGTGGGTCGGCGAGTGTTCGCTCCGGGAGCGACGGGGCCGGCGAGGCCGTCTCGGTCGTCTCCGAGCCGTCCGTCGTCGGCGTCGACGTGTCGCTCGCCCCGCGGTCCGTCGTCTCGGTCCCGCCGGCGTCGGCTCGGCGACCGGGGCGTGCCGCACAGCCGGCCGAGAGCGCGGCGGCGACCCCGAGGAACCGACGCCGAGTCGTGTCGGTGAGCACACCGGGACTGCCGAGCGGCACGGAAAGTGCCTTGTGGGGAGTACGGCGGCGTCAGACTACTCGAGGGCGGTCGAACGGGTGTCTCCTCGCGGGAGTCCGTAGTTGTCCTCGAACAGGCCCACTCGCTCCCGCTACCCGTCCTCGAACCGGTCCACCCGGCCTCGCCGCCCGTCCTCCGTCACTCCACAGACGGGTATCGTCGGGCCTCGTCCGCCTCGGACCGCCGAGCCCTCACACCGGCGAGTCGCCGGCCACGTCGGGGCTCGTCGCGGCGACGATCTCGCGGATCGTCGTGGCGTCGAGCCTGGTCTCGTAGAACCGGGCGTCGACGATCCGGCCGTCGAACTCGGGCGCGTGGACCCCGGTGTCGCGGTCGCGGTAGATGTACCCCAGACAGACGCCGCGGGGGGCGATCTCGATCCGGTCGTCGTGAGTCGTCGTGTCGACCTCGCGGCCGTCGAGGTACAGCGTCGCGGCGGTGTCGTCACAGACGTACGCGACGTGGTGCCAGCGGTCGGCCCGGAGGTCGGCCGTCGGGAGGTCCGTCCGGGCGCGCTCGCGGTCCGTCTCCGGGTCGTACACGTGGGCGAAGAGGAGCCCGTGCCGGAGCCCGACGGCGAGGTAGTCCCACTTGACGAGCGTCTGCCAGCCGTCGTCGGGCGCCGCGGCCCGGAACCACAGCGCGACCGTGAACGTCCTCTCCGTACCGAACTGCGGCGTCCGGACTGGTCGGCCGTCGTAGCTGTAGCCCCCTGCGAGCAGCGACGCCTCCGCCCGGTTGCCGTCGGCCACCCCGGTGTCGGGCGACGGCGGTCGCGGTCGCCGCCGCCGACGGGACCGCCGGGGGTGTCGACCGGCGTCTCCGACGGCAACGCCCGGACGCGGTCGACGCGGTCCGTCGCCGTCTCGACGTAGCCGTCGAGACAGTCGTCGGCCCACGCCACGGCGTCGGCAGTGTCGTTGTAGACGACCGAGTGCGGGCGTCCGCCGTCGTACACGACGAGCCACGCGGCCGTCTGCTCGTTCGTCTCGACGACCGCGAGCTCCAGCGCCGGGAGGTCGGCCTGCGCGACTCTCGCGTCGCCGTCACAGACGAGCCCCCGGAGCCACCCGGGGTGACGGTCCAGCAGCGCCTCGAACAGCGTCTGTCCACAGACGAGCGTCACCGAACAGTCGCCGACGGCGCGGCCGTGGAGCCCCCGGAGGTGGGCCGTCCCGGGGAGCGCCGCGGCGGCGATCCGTACGTCTCGCGCCCGTTCCAGGCGGGTGGTCAGAGCCGACAACAGCTCGTCGACGGTCTCGCCGACCCCGACGGTCGCCTCGCGGAGGAGGTCGACCGACACCGGGGTCTCCTTCCACAGCGGCCACAGCGCCGGACGAGCCCGAGCCAGCGCCTCGGCGTCCCGGTCGAACTCGCGAGCCCGTTCCAGCGCGACCACGCCGACGAGCGTCGTCTCGTACCCCTCTGCCGTCCGCTCGACGAGCCCGTGCTCGTGGAGCGTCGACAGCGCCCGGTCGACCGTCGACCGCGAGGCGTCGACCCGTTCCGCGACCGCCCGCCGCGTCTCCGGGCCGTCGCGGAGGTAGTCCACGATCGCGTGTCTGTCCCGGGCCAACTCGACGACGTTCGCATCCAGACTCTGTCCCCGTCCGTCGCCACCCGGCGATCCCACCCGCCGCCCCGTCGGTCCCTCGTCCCCGTCGATCATGCTCCCCGTCGGGAGTTCTCCACCCCTGTGTATTGAATCTGTCTCGAACCCGTCACGTCGACCCACGCGGTGAGGTGACTGCTCACGGCGTGGGCTGAAGTTCGACAGGCCGCTGTGAACTGACGATGTCTAGTCACGAGGGGCGGGGCGGAGCGTCTGGGGACCGACAGGCGTCCGAGGGCGACGGCCGGACACGACGGAGCGTGCTCGGGTCGCTGGCGACGGTCGGCGTCGCCGGCACCGGGCTGTCGAGAACCACCGACCGGGCGGCGGCCTCCTCACACCGCACGACAGAGGACGGCGAGGACCTGGACGACTGGCGCGTGTTCGAGGACGGCTTCGGGCCGACGACGGCGTACGCCTACGAGGGGGAGCGGAGCCTCGGAATCCGAGCCGAGGGGATCGACCGGCGGATCGCGGCCTACGAGCCGGACGTGCTCGCCGGCGGCCGACGGATCGACAGCTTCGTCGGCAACTGGCTGGAGCTGTCCGGCAGCTACGGTGGCGGGCTCCGGCTGCTCGACGCCGACGGGAACGTGGTCTGTGGGTTCGCCACGGACAACCCGGAGTGGTACGTCGAACACACGGCCCCGGAGACGCTGGATCGGGTCGGCCTGACGGAGGCCGGCTACGAGACCTGGGTGGGGACGACCGTCGACTTCGACTGGGACGCGGGGACGTTCACGATCGAGTTCGACGAGTCGGGGGCGCCGGACAACCGCGTCACCCGGACGTTCGAGCTGGTGAACGCGACGAGCGTGGCGGCCGTCGAGGTGCAGAACTTCGCCAACACGGTCGGCGAGAAGTCCGGCTGGACCGGCGCGGACAGCTCCGACTACGACGACTTCAGCGTGGAGATGTTCTTCGACTCGCTGACGGTCGTCGACGGCGAGGGGGACGCGGCCGAGACAACGGAGACGGACGACGAGGAGGACGACGCACGGACGATCGTCCGGGTGAACGACGCGGGCGAGACGTTCCAACGCGGCCGGCTGACGGACCCCCCCGAGTCGCTCACTCCGGGCTCGGAGATCGGCATCGAGATCCAGGTGACGGCGCTCACCGACGGTGCACAGTCGAACGTCGTGTTCGCCGCGATCGGCAACAGCAACGGCGAGGTGTACGGCCTGAACGAGATGCAGAACACGGGCACCGGGGCGGTGACCGTGACCGCAGAGATCCCCGAGGACGCCCCCGAGCGGGTGTACTGGACCTGGGTGCCGGCCAGCTCCGCCCGGGGTGCCCTGGAGAAGGCCGAGCGGAGCCTCCTGAACCGGGTCGACGTCGGGCTCCCGGAGTCCGACAGCTTCTCGAACGACGGCCGGCTGGCGCTCCCGCTGGGGCCCGTCACCGAGGCCGAGCAGACGGACGACGCGGGCAACGACCAGACGATCGTCCGAGTGAACGACGCGGGCGAGGCGTTCCAACGCGGCCGGCTGACGAGCGCGCCGGAGTCGGTCACGGCGGGCTCGGAGGCCGGCGTCGAGATCCAGGTGACGGCACTCACCGACGACGCACAGGCGAACATCGTGTTCGCCGCGATCGGCGGCGGCGACGGCACGGTGTACGGACTCGCCGAGATGGACGAGGCTGGCTCCGGGACGGTGACGGTGACGGCGGAGATCCCCGAGACCGCGACTGGCGACGTGTACTGGACTTGGGTGCCGGCGGTGTCACGGGAGAGCGCGAGAGAGAAGGCCGAACGGAGTCTGGCGAACCAGACCGGCGACACGCTCCCGCCGTCGGACAGTTTCTCGAACGACGGCCGGATCGCGTACCCGATCGGTGCCGTCGGCGACGGCGAGGAGACCGAGGAGACCGACGACGGGGACGGCCCGCGACTGTGCGTCGAGAGCGTCTCCGTCGGCGTCGACGCCGAGACGACGGCGGGGGTGCGACTGACGGGGTTCGACCCCGGCTTCTCCGGCGCTGACCTCCGGCTCCGGTTCCCGTCGACCGTGACACCGACGGCCGCGACGGCCGCGGAGTCGTTCGGTACGGCGACGGCGGAGACGGACGGCCAGGTCGCCCGGCTGAAGGTCGCCGACCTCTCGGACCGGTTGGGTCCGGACGACGACGAGATCCGACTGGGCACCGTCCGGCTGACCGGGGCCGCGGCCGGCAGCGGCCGAGTGGAGATCGCCGACCAGACCGTCGACACGGACGCCGGCGAGTCCGTGACGGTCCGGCTCGCGGCCGACTGTGGCCGCGTCGCCGCGACGGAGCGGTCCTGTCCGACCGTCGACGGCACGGCGACGACGGACCCGGACGACGACGGAGACTGCGAGGACCTCAACGGCAACGGCCGCGCGGACTTCGACGACGTGACGGAGTTCTTCGAGAACGTCGGCTCCGACGACGTGGAGGGAGCCGACGCGTTCGACTTCAACGACAACGGGCGGATCGACTTCGACGACGTGCGGGCACTGTTCGAGGAGGTGTCGTGACCGTGTCGACACGGACCCGACCCGCGCTCGCGGTGTCGACGGAGGTGGCCGCGTGAGAGTCGCGGTCCTGGCGGTCGCGGCCCTGGCGGTCGTCGGGGTGGTGCTGGCCGCCGGCGGCGCGGGCGCCCAGACGACGCCCACGGTGACCGTCACCGACGCGACGGTCGCCCCCGGGGAGACGACCGTGGTCCAGGTGCGGCTGACCGCTGCGCCTGCGGGCGTCGCGGGCTACGACGCCACCGTCACCGTCGACGGCGCCGCGACCGTGGTCGACGCGAACGTCTCCGACCAGTTCGGGCTGACGAACGCGACCGTCGTCGACGACGCGACCGTCCGGCTCCGCGGTGCCGACACCGACGGGGCAGTCCAGAACCGCACGGATGCCGTCACTGTCGCGCGGCTCGTCGTCCGCGGCGACGACGCCGGCACCGCGACGGTCTCCGTCGACGGGCGGTTCGACGCCGACGACGGCAGCCGGATCGACCCGGCGACGGAGTCCGGGACCGTCCGCGTCGCGGCCGAGACGGGGACGGCGACCGGCACACAGACGACCGAGACCGCGGCCGACGGCGGGGGCGACGCGACCGAGTCGCCCGGCGACGACGGCGAGACCGCGGCCGGTGGGCCCGGGCTCGATGTGGTCGCGGCCCTACTGGCGCTCGTGGTCGCGGTCGCCGGCGTGGTCGTCCGGTGCCGCCGTCCGTGACCCCCGCTCACTTCGAGCCGTCGTAGTAGTCGAAGCCGCCGGCGGCCGCCAGATCGTCGACGGTGGCCTCCAACTCGTCGACAGTCGCCTCCAACTCGTCCAGTTACGACCGGAGGTCGTCGGTCCGCGATCGGTCGTACTGTGGGTCGCGACCGAACCGCGTGAACCGCACGCCGCGACAGCCGGCGACGCCCTCCATCCGGTCGATCACCGGGGAGACGTACTCCCGGGCGAGCCGTCTGTCTGCCTCGTGGCCCGCTGTCGGGGAGGAGGTGCGTTCCACAGGTACCGTGCCGGACCGACGGCCGCCACCGGATCGAACACCCCGGTCTGGGCTCTCACTGCGCGACCGCCACCGACCGCGGGCCACTCTGCCGCCCCGAGCGTCGGCACACGGACGAGTTGGTCTCGACGACTGCCAGACGTGGGAAAGCTTCGAGTGAGTAGGCCGCGAGTCGCCCCCGTGGCAGACGTCGTGTCGACCAGAGAGCGGGTGGAACCGGGCTGTGAGGATCGACTCCGCGAGTGGATGGCGGAGGTGAAGCGGCGCGAGTCGGAGGCGATGGAGACGCTCGCCCACGAGGGGATGGTCGCCGAGGCTGCCTTCCTGGACGAGCAGCCCGAGGCGACGTACCTGATGTACTACATGGAAGCCGAGGACCTCGACGAGGTGTACGAGGCGTTCAGGTCGTCGCCCTACGAGATCGACCGGGAACACGCGGCCGTCGTGGACGAGGTGTTGGCGGACGACCAACCGGACGAACAGCCGGAGCTGCTGTGCCACGCCGTCAACGGCGGGGCTGTCGACGAGCGGGACGGTGGGTTCTCGCCGGGCGGCGTCGAGTCGGATGGCGCTGGATCGGACGGCGTCGAGTCGAGTGGTGCCGAGTCGCGCGAGAGTGAAGACGGAGCAGACGACGAGTGAACCGCCTCGGGGGCAGGCCCAGGGGCACTCGCCTCGTTCGTCTGTGATCTCGACCGACACCGACGGCCCGAGCCAGCACACGTCGGCGTAACGTGGAACGCTGCCCCTGGCCCGTACCGTCAGCCGTCGTCGCCCGTCGCCTTCGGGGTGAGTCCCGGGCTCCAGTTCGACCCGGTCGTGGAGGGTCTGGGCGCGGAACCGTCACCCCGCTGCGACCGGGCGCTCACACCCGTCCTCCCCAGTCGCGCTCGCCGGTCGGGACGACCATCCCCTTCGACGCCGGGCGGCTCTCCTCGAACCCCCAGCGCTCGTAGAAGCCGTCTAAGTCGGCCAGTAGGTTGACGTACGCCTCGTCCGGCGCGTTCGCGTTGAGGTACTCGACCACCGCGTCCACGAGCTGTGTGCCGACGCCGCGGCTCTGGTGGTCCGGGTGGACGACCACGTCACAGACGTGGAAGACGGTCGCGCCGTCGCCGACGACTCGGGCCATCCCGACGACCGTGTCGCTCGGCTCGTGGACGGCAGAGACGCCGTAGCGGCTCTCCGCCAACCCCCGTCCGGCGGCTTCGACCGACCGCGGGGGGACCTCGACGGCTGCGCGCAGTTCGACGAACCGTTCCGGCGTCGGGAGCTGTTCTCGCAGCTCGTAGTCGTCACCGGTCACGGCCACCCGTTGTGCCCGCGGGCCGATAAGCGTCTCTGGGACGGCCGGGACACCACCCCTCACCCGTCTCCTGGGAGCCGCAGTCGGTACGTGACGCCACACCGTTCCCCGCAGCCGTCTCCGGTCTGTTCGTAGCCACGCGACTCGTACAACGCCCGCGCCGCCTGCAGCCGCTCGTCCGTCTCCAACACGACCGTCTCGAAGCCACCCGCGACGGCACGTGCACGGAGTTCGTCGAGCAGTCGGCTCGCGTACCCCCGCCGTCGGTGGTCGGGGTCGACCCGCAGTCGCCGGAACTCGACGGTCGTCTCGTCGACCGGCTCCGACGCACCGAGCGCGACGAGTCTCTCCTCGTCGGCTCCCTCGTCGGGACCTCCGCGTTCTGTCTCGACCACCCCGACGAGGAGCGTCCCGTCGCCGTCGACGTAGTGTGTCGTCGGCGCCCCGAGGTCCCGATCCAACTCGGGGTCGTCCTCGAACGGGAGCCGCGACGCCCGGAAGGCACGCTCGTGGACACGCCAGACTGCCGCGGCGTCTGCGGGCCGGAACTCGCGGACACTGAACACACCCGGTGGTCGTCGTCGTCCGAATTAGTGTTTACTCTGATACACCGGTGTCAGAGACTGTTTCGACACCTGCGACACCGCGAAAGACCTAGCCCGTGTCGAGACGGATCTCTCGTCGGTGACACCGAGCCGACCCACACGCCGGAGTGACGACCGCGACGGAGACGAGACCGACCCGGCCGTGTGGGGTGACTGACAGTGACGACCTACTACCTGGGGACGAGAGACGGACTCTACCGGTACGCGGCCGACGGTCACTCCTCCGGAGACGAACGGACGGGACCGACCCGGGTCTCCGGTCCGACGGGTGTCGTGAGCGTCGTGGCGGACGGGGACACCGTCTACTGTCTGGACGGGGACGGCGTCTCCCGTCGTTCTCGCGACGCCGACTGGGAGCCGCTGGAGGTGCCGACCGACGACCCCACGCACCTCGCGGTCGACGAGACGGGGGTCGTCGTCGGCGGGAGCGACCCGTTGGCCGTCCACACCGCACCCGACGGCCAGGAGTGGACGACGACCGAACTCCCGGAACTCGCGCCGGCACGTCGGTGGATCGACGACGAGCGTGTCGTCGTCAGCGAGGCCGGTGGCCGGGTCTCCGACACCGTCAGGACCGCCGCGGGACTCGCGGTCGCGGTCGAACGGACGGGTGTACTCCACCTGCACGACGGCGCGTGGAGTTCCCACCACCGCGGACTCGCGGAGGACGTTCACGACCTCCGACGGACGCCGGACGAGTGGCTCGCGGCGACCGGGCAAGGACTCTACGCTACCGACGCGCTCGGAGAGCCGTGGCGACGCCGCGACACCGGTCAACTGTTCCAGGGGTACAGCTACTTCCACGGGTTCGCACGCCACGACGGCGTGTTGTACACCAGCGGTGGTCGTCACGTGCCCGGCGGTTGGCCCGGGGACGACGCCGAGGCGCTGGTGTTCTGGATCGGCGGAGAACGGAACGCCCTACACGCTGCCCAGACCCCCGACACGACGGAGTACGTCTGGGCGCTGACGAGCGCCGACGGGGCGTTGTACGCCGGGACGGCGACCGCAGACGTCGACGCGTCCGACCGGGCGACTGGTGTCGTGTACCGACGCGACGAGGGTGGCTGGGAGACGGTGTGTCGCGTCCCGTCGCCAGTGGTCTCGATTACCCTCGCCGACTGACGAGACGACCGGTGTCGGCGGGAGGTGAGGGTAGAGCGGTCGGTGACAGCCCGACTGCAGAACGGCCGGCGACGCACTGTTTCACTCCAGCGGACGGACGGGAGCGTACAAGTCCGGCCGGCGACGAGAGTGAGTCGTGATCGGTGTCGTCGGGAGGTACTACGCGTATCGCGCGACAGTGTCGGCTGGCTTCTACCTCCCCGTCTCCGTCGTCTACCTGCAGGCCAACGACGTGTCACTCGCCGGTATCGGGACGGTCCAGGCCGTGTTCCTGTTCGTGTTGGTGCTCTCGGAGGTGCCGACCGGCTACGTCGGCGACAGGCTCGGCCGGCGTGCGGGGCTGGCGCTCGGCAGCCTGCTGACGGCGACGGTGATGGCGGGGTTCGTCCTCGCAGAGTCCACCGCCGGGTTCGCCGTCGTGTTCGCGCTCTGGGGGTTCGCGTGGACGTTCCGGAGCGGGACGGCGAGCGCCTGGCTGTACGAACTCCTCGCGGCCGTCGACCGAGACGACGAGTACACGCGAGTCGACGGTCGCTCTCGGGGGTTGTTGGCCGGCACCTCCGCCGCCGCCGCGCTCGGCGGGGCGGCGCTGTACGGGGTCGACCCACGCCTCCCGTTCGTCGCCAACGGCGTGCTCGCGTTACTGGGGCTCCCCGTCCTCGCCACGCTGCCGCGGACGAGCGCGACGAACCCCGAGGCCGACGGAGCGGACGGCGCGGACGTCGCCGACGGCCTCGGCCTCGGGGGCGCCGTTCGGGTGTTGCGCGACGAACTCGGGCGGGCCGACCTCCGCTGGCTGGTCGTGTACGCAGCACTGTTCAACGTCGCCTTCTCGCTGAGCCGCGTGTTCGAACAGCCGGCGATGCGGGCCGTCGGTGTCCCCGTGACAGGGCTGGGGGTGTTCTACGCGGCGGTCAAACTCGTGTCCGCCGCGAGCTCGACACTCGCCGGCCAGGCGGAGGATCTGCTCGGCCGGCGTGGCGTGTTGTTCGGGCTGGCGCCGGTGTACGGTCTCGTGTACGGACTGGCCGCACTGGTGCCGGCTGCGATCGTCCCGGCTCTGTTCGTCAGTCGTGGAGCGACGAGTCTGACGCGCCCCGTCAGGAACGGCTACCTGAACGACCGGATCGAGGACGTCGGTCGAGCGACGGTGTTGTCCGGGGTGTCGATGGCGCTGTCGCTCGCCTCGGGCGCCGCCAACGTCGTCGGCGGACAGTTCGCGGAGCGGTTCGGGACGGTGTCGTTCCTGGTGGTCACGACCGTCGCCGTCGCGGCGCTCGGTGTCGTGCTGTGGCTCGTCACAGACCCAGTTCGCACGCCAGTCGACGCGACGGCGGCTACCGAGTCGGGTGACGACTGACTCGTTGACAGACTGCAGCAAAAGATATAATTGACAATACAATTCAATAGATGACCAGATGAGTAGTGCGTGGTACACCGAACCGAACAGTTTTGACGAACTGGTCGTGACATGGCGCGGGACGGGTGGTACGTCGACGCACCGGACAGCGACTCCGACGTAAAGTGTCTGCTGGAGGGAGACGTGGACCCGAACCCGGACGAGAGCCCGGTACGACTGGCGGGAACAGTGTCGAAGTACGCACACGGCACCGAGGATACGACGGACTTCCTATTCCTGCGGGTAGACGAAGTCGAGCCCGGTGACCCACCAGATTCGACGACGGCCGACTCTCCGACAACCACGTCTTCAGAGAGAGTGTCGTCGCCGAGCGACGAGGTGCCCGACGAGACTCTCGGACAGATCGCAGAAGACCAGATCGGGGACACGGATCTCACGGTGACACGAGCCGAAGAAGAGTCGACCGTCGAGCAAGCGAAGAAGCGCGCCAGAGACCAGCAACGTGACCCGGCGATCGACCCGCGGCTGCAGGGTGACGACGGCGACGACGAGTAACTCACTCTCGCTCGCCGTCAGTCGTGACAGTCGACAGATCGACCTGCCCGAGGTCGCGTGCCGCGGTCGAGTGAGACGGGAGACGACGCGGGTCCCTCCGATACCAGACCCCGTAGTTCGTCCGCCCGATTCCTCTCTGGAGACAGCCGACACCCAGGTGTGGACGGACGGTCGTCACTCTCCACGCGACAACGCCAACTCCGACAGCTCCGACGCCTCGCCGGTGTGGAGTCGCCAGAGGTCGGCGTACAGCCCTCCGGCCGCCAGCAGCGTCTCGTGGGCACCACGCTCGCGGATCTGTCCGTCTTCGAACACGAGGATCGTGTCGGCGTCGCGGATCGTCGACAGCCGGTGTGCGACGGCGACAGTGGTTCGCCCCTCGATCAACTCCGCCAACCCCTCCTGAATGTACAGTTCCGTCCGGTTGTCGACGTGACTCGTCGCCTCGTCCAACAGGAGAATCTCCGGGTCGCGGACGATTGCTCGGGCGATGGCGATCCGTTGGCGCTGGCCGCCGGACAGTTTCACGCCGCGTTCGCCCACCTCGGTGTCGTAGCCGTCGTCCAGGTCCGTGACGAACCCGTGAGCGTTCGCGCGTTCCGCTGCCGAGCGGATCTCCGCGTCCGTGGCGTCGTGGTCGCCGTACGCGATGTTCTCCCGCACGGTGCCGTCCAACAGCGTCGACTCCTGACCGACGTAGCCGACTGCCTCCCGGAGCCGATCCGTCGACAGCTCTGCGACGTCCGTTCCGTCGACCCGGATCGTCCCCTCGTCCGGTCGGTAGAATCGGAACAACAGCCGCAACACCGTCGACTTTCCCGCGCCCGTCGGGCCGACCAAGCCGACGTACTCGCCCGCCGACGCGGTGAAGTCGACCCCCTCCAGCGCCGGCTGTGACTCTCCGGGGTACGAGAACGTCACGTCCTCGAACGCGACCGTGCCGTCGACGGTCGTCGGGCGTTCGCCCGTCGCCCCGTCCTCGTCCGTTGTCGAACCTCCGTCTGCCGTCCACGGTTCGGCACGTTCGTACGCGCCCCCGGTACTCTCGGCGGTCGGGTACGCCAACAGTCCGAACACGCGCTTGGCGGACGCCTTCGCGTCCGTGTAGGTGTCGGCAACGTCGCTCAGCCGCGCGGACTGGCCGACGAACATCTGACCGAAGAAGTAGAACGTGACGAACTCGCCGGGCGACAGCGGCGTCGAGAAGACGAGCGGCGGGCCCGCAATCGCCCACCACCCGCCGACGACGACGATCGCCAGCATCACGCCCAGCGAGACGAACTGTCGGGCGGGGAAGAACACGCCCGACAGCTTCGCCGCCCGCCAGTCCGCTCGCCAGAACGCCAGCGACCGGTCGCGGAGACGCTCGCGCTCGAACGACTCGTTGGTGAACGCCTTCACCGTCTCGATGCTGCCCAGCACCGTCTCGACGTGGGTGTTGAGTCGGCCGACCGCCGTGCGGCGGTCGTCGTACCGCGGCTCGACGAGCCGTTGGTAGCCGTACACCGCCGCCAGCATCACCGGGACGAACCCGACGACCAACAGCGTCAGTTCTGCGTGGATCCCGAGCATCGCCGCCAAGAGGACGACGAAGAACGCCGACACTTGGAACAGTGTCTGGGCGCCGTCGTCGAGGAACGTCTGGAGTCGGTTCACGTCGTTGTTGACGACGCTCATCACGTCGCCGGTGGACTCCGCCCGCAGCGTCGCCACGTCCAGCCGTTGGACGGCGTCGTACACGTCCGTCCGGAGGTCGTGCAGCACGGACTGCTGGAGCCACCGCCACGAGAGGTGGCGAGCGACGTTGCACGCGACCTGAAAAGCGACGAGGCCGCCGAACGACGCGACGAGCGCGCCGAACTGCCCGGCGAGACTCTCCGGAATCCACGCCTGCGGGACGAACGCGACCGAGAGTTTCGACCGCTCGCCGGTGAAGAAGGCGTCGACCGCGCGACCCAGGAGATACGGCGGGACGATGTTCGCCAGTCGCCACAGCACCGTGGAGACGGCGGCGCCGCCGAACAGGAGTTTGCGCCCGCGGAGGTACCGCCGGAACCCCAACGTCGGCGTCGAGTGCGGTGCGTGTCGTTCGAACGCGTCTGTGACCGTCGGATCGTCCGTCTCGTCAGTCGTGCCTGTAGACGGCCGTGAGACGGACGAGTATGACCTATCTTCTCTCCAACTTGAATCTAGTGGCGTGCCGGCGGGAGACGCGGCGACGCCCGGAGAGGGTGGACCCGCCTCGCGGGACTGTCACAGTGTCTCTCGGCCGCGTCGAAACTCGACGGGTGGGTCTGGCCGCCCTGGGGGCGACGGCGACTGGCAGTCCCCCTCCCCCACCGAGCCGGACAGACGGTCGGCAGCGCCTCGAGTCAGTCCTCGTCCGCGGAGTCTGCCGTCAGCAGTGGCCCCGTCGCCTCTCCCGACTCTGCCGGGCGGACGGCCCTCCACGCGAGCCCACCGTCGTAGTGGAACGCACGGTACTCCCGTTCGGGGTCGACCACGGTCAACGACAGCCAGCCGTTGTCCAGCAGGTCCGTCAGGTGGTCGTGGGCGGCCAGAATCTCCGTCACGCGGTCGACGGGCGCCTCGACGACGACGGACAGCCTGAGCGGCTGGTGGTAGGGCTCGTCGTCGGCCGCAAGCACCGACTGCAGCGGCAGTCCGGTCATCAGGTCGCCGCCGTTCCCCTGGTAGACGCCGACGTTCCCGACCGGGTTCTGAGTGATCTTCGACCCGCTCCCGTAGGCTGCGTTGTCCACCGTCGCGAAGTAGTACTGACAGTTGATCCACTGGGTGACCACCATCGGACCGGTCAGGATCGCTTCGAGCGCGTCGCCGTCGGGGTCGGTGGCCGGGTCGTAAGAGTGGAGGAACGAGCGACCCCCGAGGTCCAGGTCGGCCGTGAGCGCCCGCCGTCCGATCACGAACGCGGCGTTGCCGGCCAGCCCCCACTCCGGACGGGTCTCCGCCCAGTCGGTCGCACGGCGCTCGGTCTCGCGGACGCCGGACGCCGGCGCCGCACCCACGTCCGCGGCGCGCTCGGCCGCCGCCCCGGCCCGGGCCTCCGCGAGGTCCTCACGGAGCCGTTCGAGGTCGGCCGCGTGGCTCTCGGGCACACCGCCGTCGTACAGGGTGATCTCGTCGGTCGTCGTGTTGTGCTCGCCGGCGACGAAGACGGTGTCGTGCGGGATCTCGTGGCCGCGCTGGCGCAACGCCTCCCGAACCGCGTCCTCGTTGCAGATCGCCGCGAGCAGCCGAGCGCTGGGGCCACCGGGGTTGCCGGCACAGGCACCACAGTCCAGACTCGACTCGAAGGGGTTGTTGGCCGTCTGGCCGGCGTGGCCGACGAAGGCGACGACACGGGCGAACGCCTCCCAGCCCATCAGCTCGAAGGCGGTGGCGGCGTACTCGACCTTCTCCTCGTGGGTGAGTCCCTGTGGGAGTTCACCGGGGGCGCCGGGTTCGTGGTCGACCGTCGGCGCACAGAACTCGTGGGCGTCGGGGACGTGGTCGTCGGTCGCCGCCAGCGCGTCGTAGACGCGGGCTGGCAGGAGCGTCCGGGCCGCCAGCGCCAACCCGTACCCGCCCCCGGTGTTCTCGACGAACCCGAACACGGTCCCCGGATTCGTCTTGAGCGTGTGGAGGAGTTCACTCCCGGACTGGCGGAGCCGCGACCAGAACTCGTAGTCGCTCCGTCGCGGGTCGCTCTCGTCCGTCGGCTGCTCGGCGATCCGGTGTTGGGCGTCGAGAATCGGCGGACAGGCGTCGACGGTGACCTCGGCGTCGTACCCCTCGTACCGCATCGGGACTCCGAAGAACCCGGCGTAGCCGTGGGTCTCGTACGGACCCGCCCGTTCGACGTGGCGGCGGACGATCTCCGAGCGCGTGTCGATACAGAACACCAGCTGGGCGGCGGGCCGGTCACTGTCGCCGTCGTCCGTCCCGTGACCGTCGTGATCCGACTGCTGCGACCGCCCGGCGTCGGCCACGGCACCGACGAGCTCCTCGCGGTAGGTGGTCTCCCACGCTGTGAGCCAGATCTCCGGGAGCGGAACGGCACCCTCGTCGGGTGTCTCGTCGGAGTCGGTGGTGTGTGTCCCCTCTGGCGGCGCGATCGGTGCGTCGAACAGATCGGCGAGGACGAGCCGGACGGCGAGGTAGCCGGTGAGCGTCGCCGGGTACGCCGACTGCCAGTCGTCACCCGCCTCGACGCGGTGTTTGACGAAGCCAGTCCAGCCGGGGAGCCCGGCGAGGTGGTACTCGAAGATCGACTCCCACTGCTCGCTCGGCCAGTCCGCGAGGACGTTCTCGACGGCGGCGACTGGGTCGTCGGGGAACTCCGCGACCTCGGACCGGTTCGGGACGTGGCGGTCGTGACGGACCACCGCTCGGACGGCGGCGTAGAGACCGTCCTCGCGGTTCGGCATCGGCCAGTCGGCCTGTCCCTGGTCGAAGAAGGCCGCCAGCCACTTCGTCAGGACACCCTCCATCCGCGCTTCTGGTGTCTCCGTCTCCGTCGTTCCCGATTGGTTCGTCTCTGTCGTCTCCGCTGTCTCTCCCGTCTCCACCCGATCCAGAAGCCGCTCCGGGGGGGTGTCGTCGTACCCGTGGTCGGCGAGTGTGGCCGACAGGACCTCCGGATCGATCCGGTCGGTCTCCCAGGCCCGGCGCAACACCTCGGCACTGGGGTAGCCGCGAGCGCCGAACAACCGCTCGCCCTCCCGAACGGCCTCCCAGAACGGGCGGTCTTCGAACCCGGCGAGCGGATTGGCGGTCACGAACGAGTGGAGCGGCCACGCCGCTCCGACGCTCTCTGCCGCGTGTTCGAGGCTCTCTCGGACCGTCGTCTCAGTACTCATTGTACTCCTCCGAGGCGGTCAGCAGGGTCTCGGTCGGTGGCTGGCTGGCGTCCACGAGCGCGACGTACAGGCGACGACTGCGCCGATAGACGCCGGTCTCGACGGCGACGTACGCCACGAGGAACGCCGCGACGACGACGCCGTGGACGACGGTCAGCTCGGCCGGTGCGGTGACGACCGGGAGGTCTGCCACGAGTGTCGTGACGACGGAGTACACCACCGCGTAGAGGGCGATCGCCGGGAGACCGACCAACGGGACTAGTAGGTACCGAACGGCCGTCGGCAGCGACTGCCGGCGGGCGAGATCCCAGGTCGCGTGTAGCGTCGGCACGACGACGAACAACGTCAACACGAGTCCGCTGTCGAGGCTCGTTCCCTTGCCCGTGAGCACCGCGAACACCGCACCGCCGCCGAGCCCAGTCAGCAGCGCGACGACGACACCGGGGAAGTTCGCACCGAGAGCGGGCGACTCCTCCGGTGTCGGGCTCGTGTGTTCGACCCCCTCGCCGGAGGAGAGGAAGTGGTACGCCTTGTAGAAGCCGTGTAAGACGAGGTGCGTGATCGCGGCACCGAAGAACCCCAGCCCGGCCTGCACGATCATGAACCCCATCTGGCCGACCGTCGAGCAGCCGAGCTGGCGTTTCACGTCCGTCTGGACGGACTTCAGGAGCTTCCCGAGGAGTGCGCTGGTGGCTCCGACGATCACGACGAGGAGCATGACCGACGGGTCGACCGTGACGAGAGGGGCGAAGCGTGTCAGCAGAATCCCACCGGCGTTGACGAAGCCAGCGTGCATCAGAGCGGACGCCGGCGTCGGCGCGGTCATCGAGCCGAGCAGCCAGCCGTGGAACGGGACGAGCGCCGACTGGATCGTCGCCGCCAGGAGCAGCGCACCGAGCGCGACCCACTGGACGGGCGTCCCGACGGCGTCACCGGCAGCTGCGAGACCAGAGATAGTCGTGTCGCCGGTGGCCCACCACAGCGTCCCGACGGCGACGCCGACGAAGAGCGTGCTGGCGAGGAAGTACCGACGAGCGACTCGGGCCGCCGTCTGCGCCTGTCTCCAGCCCCGGACGTACCCGATCAGGTCGGCCATCACCAGCCCCATCGCCAGCCAGGCCGCTCCGAACAGGACGGCGTGCTCGGCCGCGACGAGCGTCATCACGACCAGCGTGAACCCGAACACGCTGACGAAGAACCGGTCGATGTCGCGACTCCCGGCCAGGTAACGCCGCGAGTAGCTGTGGACGATGCCGCTGAAGAAGGTCACCACCGTCCACATCACGACGGTCAGACCGTCGACGACGACGAGTCCCGCCACGGCCCACGGGCCCTCGCCGAGGAGTCGAGCGGTGACGACACCGAGGCTCCCGACCCAGAGCAGCCACACGAGCCGAGTGAGCAGTAGGGGTATCCGGGCTGACGATGTGGTCTCCGCTTCGACAGGTGATCCGACCGCCGTCGACTGATCTCCTCCTGACATAGTTCGGTGGTGTCGGGTGGCTACGACGTCTGGGCCCGTCTCGGCGGGTGTCCCAGCCCGGAGTAGCCAACCGATCTACACGAGCAGAGAACGTCCCGATAGTTAAGCTACACTGTTCGGACAGAGTGTTCGCTAAGAAACGACCCGAGGTTCGGTTCACGGTCGGTCCGGCAGGCCGGTCACGACGAGCGATCACCGGTGGTGACCCTCGTCGGCGCGACGAGTCGGCGCTCTGTGGAAGAGGCTGGAACTGGCCCGTCTCCCACTCTGGCGAGTGGACGTCGAGTGGACTCGCCCACTCGCCGGGGCCACACGGGTCGAGACTCCTCGTGTGCCGTACTCACTCGGGCGCGAACCCTCCGAACGGGGTGGACTCGTGGCTCCGAACGAGTACCTCGTCGGCGACCGTCACGTCCATGTCGAGCAGTTCCTGCGCGACCGGTGTGATGTCACTGTCCGACTCCCCGACGGCCGTCACGAGGAGGTTCTGTTCGCCGGTGACCAGTTCCTGGACGGAGACGACGCCGTCGATCGCCAGGATGTCGGGAATGAGATCCCCCCGCTCGGGGATCGACGCGGTGCAGAACAACAGCATCCGGAGCGGGTACCCGGACTTCTGGTAGTCGACGTCGGCGCTGTACCCCTTGACGACGTCTTCGGACTCGAGTCGTTGGATCCGCTTTCGAACGGTACTCCCTGCAATCCCGGCCCTCTCGGCGATCTCGTCCGAGGAGAGATTGCGAGCGTCCTCCTGTAGAGCGTGGAGGATCGCCTGGTCGGTGTCGTCGGTCTCGTTGTCGGCCACGTCCCCCAATCGTCCTATCTCCGTCATAGGAACTTCGGCTACGGCCTCTACTCCCACAGAGCGACCGACGACGAGAGCCCAGGTGGAGGCAGTGTCGAGAACGCGATCCGGGCCGTGTGGCGACACAGGTCGTGCGGCGACGCGGGTCGTACCGTGACACGGGTTGCACAGTGAGACGGATGGGGTGCCCGAGTCCCGCCCGAGTGTCACGGCGTACACAGACGTCGTCTCACCGTCTCGACGGCACCGCGTCTCCGTTCCGGCCTCCACTGTCCTCCTGGCAATCGTCCGTTTCGTCGCCCTGTCGCCGCTTCACGGGCTACTTGGCTCGTTTCGTTCGACTCGTCGCTTCTCTCTCCAGCGTCCCCGTCGCAACTCTCCGGAAACCTTCGGTGTCGTCTCGTGGTGTGACCCGCGGGAACCGACTCGCCGCCGTGGCTCCGACGCGACACACACCACGTTTCCGGAGAGTCGGCCGACAGTTCGCTCTCGGCCACTGGACACTCCTCCAGCACTCTGTCGAACGGGTCGAACGGTCGCCCCCGACGACCGAGGGCGGGAGCGAGAGTGACTGTCGGCCGGCGACGGGCGTCGGTGAGGCGACACACGACCCCAACGGCTAAGAGACGAGCCGACGCGGTCCGGACGTGGGAACGACTGACGAGTCAGAGGGCTCGCTCGACACAGAGCTGTTCACTCGGGTGGTGAGACGCGCTCTCCCCGACGCGACGGTCGAAACAGTCGGGCCGGCTGGTCCGACGTGGAACTGGACGACCGAGGTGGCCCGGGTCACGTTCACCGACCGCGACCCGGTGTACTGCAAGGCGACGCCGGGAGACCCGGACGGAGCAGAGCTCCGTGCCGAGGCCGGGGTGCTCGAGTACGTCGGCTTGAACCTCCCGGTGACGGTGCCGTCGGTCGTCGGCACGACGGCGGAGCCGGCGGCGTTGCTCACCGAGCCGGCCGCCGGGACGGCAGTCGCCGACGAGTGGTTCGAGACGACACCCGACCGGCGTGTCACGCTCGCCGAACGGCTCGGACGCACGCTGGCGACCGTCCACACGGAGCGATTCGACCGTCCCGGCGAGATCACCGGCGGCGACGCCGACGAGCTGGCGGTCGACCACACGCCGTGGCCGGACGTACTGCGAGCGGCGGTGGTCGAGAACCGGCGACTCGCTCCGACCGACCGGTTCGACTCGGAGTACGCGCGCCTGCTCGAGGCCATCGACGCTGCTCGGGAGCGACTCACCGACCCGCCGGCGAGACTGCTCCACTGCGACCCGGCGACACCGAACTGCTTCGACACCGGCGACGACCGCCTCACCCTGCTCGACTGGGGCAACAGCGTCGTCGGCGACCCGGTACGTGACCTGACCCGGGCACGCGAACAAGCGCTCGCTCCGCTCCGCGAGCCCGCGCCCGAGCGACTGGTCGACGCACTCCGCCGCGGCTACCGAGCCGTCGCCGGTGAGCTCCCGGAGTCCGCCGAGCGTGGCGCGGTGTACGACGCGACGATCCAGCTCTCGACGGCCGACTACGTCGAACGGTTCGCCGAGTGGCGCGAGGAGTCCGAAGCAGAACTGACCGCGTGGTTCCGCGAAGAACTCGACCGACGGCTGTCACGGATCGAGTGACTCCCCGAGCTCTCTCGGCTCGTCTCTCCTGGCTCATCTCTCCCCTCGACCACGACCGAGTGGGTCGACGTGGTGAGACCTCTCTGCGCGGGCTCTTCGGCCTCGTCGGCACCGCCCCGTGACTCGCTACCCCCGCTCGCGCCGCCCGGCGAGCAACGCGGCCAGCACCGCGATCACCGCGACGAACCCCGACTGGGGGACCTCGTGTACGGACGTGTCGGGGTCACCTCCCGGGGTTCAACTGTCGTCTCGTCGGTCGCCTCTCGGAGGGGACGCCGCTCCACGTTCCACCTTGCGAGTCCGGTCGGCAGAGTTATATCGAATCCCCAACAGGTGAGCCCGTGTCACAGACAGACGCGCCGGAGGCCTACGAGACGTTACTCGACCACGTCGAGCAGACCACGTACATCTCCGACGCCGCGCAGTTGATCGGCTGGGACCAACAGGTGACGATGCCGGCAGACGGGACGCCTGCGCGGGCCAAACAGCTGTCTGCCCTCTCGTCGGTGCTCCACGAGCGCCAGACCGACGAGACACTGGGGGAGGCGTTGGACGCGTTGGCGGACGCCGACCTCACCGACGAACAGGCGGCGGTCGTCCGCGAGGTCGAGGAGTCTTACGAGGGGGCCACGCGAGTGCCGGAGTCGCTGGTGCGGGAACGGACGGAGCTGTCGGCGGAGGCACAGGACGCCTGGGAGTCGGCTCGGGCCGACGACGAGTTCGACCAGTTCGCGCCGGTGTTGGAACGCCGTCGGGAGCTGGAGCGGGAACGGGCTGACCACCTCGACCCGGATCGGGAGCCGTACCGGGTGTTGTACGAGGGGTTGGAGCCGGCGTTCCCGGAGCCGATGGTGGAGTCGATCTTCGACGACCTCCGTGAACGGCTGGTGCCGTTGATCGAGTCGATCCGAGCGTCGGCGGTGACGCTCGCGGATCCGTTCGAGGCGACGTACGACGAGGCCACACAGGAGGCGTTGAACCGCGAGGCGCTCGAACTGCTGGGGTACGACTTCGACCGCGGCCGGCTCGACACCTCCGCACACCCGTTCACCTCCGGGACACAGTTCGACGCGCGAGTCACCACCAGGTTCGACCCGGAGGCGCCGTTGGAGGCGTTGAACGCGACGATCCACGAGTTCGGTCACGCGACGTACATGCTGGGCGTCCCGCAGTCGGAGTACGGGACACCGTTGGGTTCGGAACGCTACGAGATCCACGAGAGTCAGTCGCGGTTCTGGGAGAACCACGTCGCCCGCACGGAGGCGTTCTGGGAGTACTTCACCCCGACGTTCAACGACCACCTCGGCACCGACTTCGACGCCCGCACGCTGTTCGAGGCCGCCAACCGGATCTACCCGAACAACCTGATCCGGGTCGAGGCGGACGAACTCACCTACCACATGCACATCGTCCTCCGGACGGAGGTGGAACGGGCGTTCGTCGCCGGCGAGATCGACGTCGAGGAGATCCCGCGGGTGTGGAACGACAAGATGGAGGAGTACCTCGGTGTCCGGCCGGAGACGGACGCGGAGGGGTGTCTCCAGGACGTCCACTGGACCGGCGGGTTCGGCGGGTTCCAGAGCTACACGATCGGCTCCGTCGCGGCCGCACAGCTCGACGCGACACTCCGCGAGGAACGAGACGACGTGGACGAACTGATCCGGAACGGGAACTTCGAGCCGTTGCTGACCTGGATGGAGGAGAACGTCCACGCACACGGTCAGCGCTATCCGGCGGACGAACTGATGGAGGTGGTGACCGGCGAGCCGCTGACCGCCGACTACTTCCTCGAGTACGTCGAGTCGAAGTTCGGCGAACTGTACGACCTGTAGACCACCCCACCCTACCCCGTCGGCGTCCGTTCTGTCACAGGTGTCTGTTCGGTCGGTTGCCTCTCGTCGTGTGTCGACGCGACCGGCAGTGTCTCGACCGCGTCCGTCTCCGGGAGCGACGTCAGGGAGTCGAGAGAGAGTTGGACGGTCTCGCCCCAGCGTAACCCTCGTGTACTGCAGCCTGTGATAGTCACCCGACGAGATTTTCCGAACTTCTCTGCTCCGACGTGCGACTTCCCCTCGAAGACGCGTGTCGCTCCCGCCAGGACGGACGACGTGAGAGGATTCTACCCGATACTCCCATTCGACCTCCCTGGTGACCAGCCCAAGAAGTGTCACCCGTGTTCGAGTCGGGCACACACTGCCGGAGAACGGGGTGGCTTCCGACACCGGTACCGGCCGCCACTGGGACGACCAGTACAGCAGAGAGACCGCTAGTCAGCCGGACAGCCGGCTACGCTCGTGGGTCGGTGCCGTTCGAGCGGGCCGCCAGTTCGTCGAGCGCCGTCGCCAGTTCTGCCCGTGCCGGTGGCTCGTCGCCGTCGGAGAGTCGCTTCAGCCCGCTGGCGTGAACCTTCGCTGGGTCGTCTCCATCCGCTCACAGAGTGCCTCGACCTCGAGCGACGACCTCGGGCGACGGCTCGGTCGTGTTTCACCGTCGTCGACGGACGGCGCTCCACGGGCCGGAGCGACGCACACGTCGTAGCGAACGCCGTTCCAGAAGAGTGTGTAATCACCGGGACGGCCGAATCGATGAGTGGCGTTCTGGGTGACGCTCTCGTTCGGGGCAACCCAGCCGACCCAAGTGGTGTCGACGTAATCGCCGCCCAATCTCTCGGTCGACAGTCGTGGCCTCACGGCTCCCAAGCCCCGGCTGTCACCGGTGTTCTCGACCCGTGCCGTGAGTCGGAACGTCTCGTTGAGGTCCACGGTGATCTGTCCGTCGGTACTGTTTACACTCCGAGTCCCGTCCTCGCCGACGACCGACGCGTGAACGACCTGTTCCCGTATCTGGGGGGACCTGTAGCCGTAGACGGTCTCGAGTCGTTCGGTGTCCGATCTGAATTCCGGCACCGCGCGGGTCGTGACGTACCGTTCGGCGGTCGCCGCTGCCTCTGGACCGCCTACTCTGCGGACAGCGCGAACGAAGCTGTCCACAGTCGGTGCCGTGTCCTCCCCGTTGATGCGTCGGAGAGCGTCTTCCAGCGTTCGTTCACCGTCTGTCGCCGTTCGAATCTCTCGATCGACGGCCGCGAGAACGAGCGCACCCTTGGCGTAGTCGCTCTCGGCCCTACAGGTGTCGGGGTCCGAGAGAACGCTGTCGTCGTTCGTCGCCTTGCGGAAGACCTCACGGAGCTCTCCCCAGTCGGCGTAGCCGGACTCGACAGCGAGCAGCCACTCGTAGTAGCGCGCGCTGCCCTCGGTCAGCCACCGGAGACGCTCCGCGGTCGAGAACGCCTGACGGGTGTGGACGTACTCGTGGACCCAAGCAGCGAGTTCGGCGTCGGCGTCGACGAGGAGCGTGTTCCCGTCGAGTGCGAAGCCGTCGAACTCGAGTATCGTCGCCTCCGTCCGGATCTTCGGCGTCGCAAATGCGTGAACGGTCTCGTCACGGGCGCCGACCTCTAGCGAGCGGGAGACGTTGGCGAGTGCGTCGACAGTCCGGGTGGGACCGTACCGGAGCGAACGGTCACCCGGAACGACTAGATGGACGATCTGGCCGTCGGCCTGTCGGGGGTGCACCTCGTGAGAACCCAGCAGTAACGTGTTGTTCCCGACGTACCCCGTGCCGGCCACCGCGATCGTCTCGTCCGTATCGGCCGCCGCTTCGGGCCGTATCGCCGGAGGGAGATGCTCCACCAGTGTCCACGACTCTCTGGCGTTACCGGTGTAACTCCAGTCGATCCGGAGTCGATAGGTGACCGTCGCGGAGGTCTCACCGGTCCACTCGTACACACCCCCGCTCCGCGTGACGTTCTCCGTCGTGACGACAGTCGACTCCTCTTGGAACTCGAATCGCACCTCCCCGATCCCCGGTGTCGCCGGAATCCGCATCGTCACCTCGACGACATCCTGCTCGTCGGGTAGTCGTCGATAGGTGTACGAGACGTTCAGTGTCTCGTCGTCGGCGGGTGGTGACTGCCCGTCGGCCACAGTAGTGGGACCTCCTACAGCGGACGGAGCGACGCCTCCGAGCGTGACACTGTGGGCTCCGGTTGGAACAGTCTGTGTGTCGAGGCCGGTCAACTGCCGAGGCAGTTCGTCGCCGGTCGGGCTCTGTGCCCCGGCCACGGGCACCCCGGGTGCCACGGCTCCGAGCGAGAGCAGGACCACAGCTGCTCCGACGGCCCACGTCTCCATACCGAAACACGACGGCTACCGCGATGAAAGTGTTTAGCCCTCACTCGACGGCACCCCTGCTCGGTCCCTCTCCAGCCAGCCTGTACGTCCCGACAGATGTGATCGTCAGCCGAGTTCCCCCACCTTCCACCTACTCCGAGACCGAGGGCAGCGAGTGCACGTTTCCCTCGCAGCCAGACGTAGTGATACGTCGACAGCCAGGGTATCCGGACACCGGTCCCCGAGGGCGTCGGAGACCTGCTCTCCGAGAGTGCCGCAGTGCTTTCCCGTCGCTGTACACCCGGTGTGCGGTCGCTCACGAGGTCGGGCGTGGTCCCAACTCGACTTGGACGACCAGTCCGTCCTCCGTAAACCGGACGACGGCCGGGTGCTCGTCCGTGCCGACCTGCGAACAGACGACGGTGAGGGGGCGTTCGGCGACGAGACCGGCGCGCTTCGTCGCGGCGACGCCGCCGAACTCGACCCGCCGCTCGACGTGACCGTCTGGTACGTCGAGGACTCCCTCGCAGGTCGACGACTCGGTCGCCTCGCTCGCCGAGCCGGAGACGCTGTTCGACGTGGGTGTCGACCCCACCGGCTCCGTCTGACTCGCCTCTCGTGTTAGACGCCAGATAGAACGTTTCTCCGTCGAACGGTCGAGTGGCAACGGTCGTTCCGGGTCTGTGTGACGACGCACACCGACCCTCCCGCCGCAAATCGAGCGGCAGAAACTCCGCGGAGAGGGATCGGGATTGCCCTCGATGTGTTACCACTCCGCATGAACGGTTTTGCGAGTCGAGGTACCCACTCTAATCGTGAAACGAGTTAGCTTCGACGAGGTCACGCCGAGGGGGCCGGCAGACGAGACCATTCCCGCGGGTGCGATGGCCGATTCCGTCGCTGCTGCACGCCAACTCGGGTACGCACTGGATGTCGAAGGGTTCTCACTGAACTACTTCGAACTCGCGCCGGGCCAGAGTTCCGCACACTCGATGCACAAACACCCGGTCCAGGAAGAGGTGTTCGTCGTTCTCGACGGCGAGGTCCAGGTCGAAACCCCGTCGGGAGAGTCTGATCTGCACGTGGAGGCGGACGAGGCAGTGCGTGTACCGCCGGATACCTTCCAGTTCGTCGTGAACCGTAGCGACACGACGGCGTCGATACTCGCGCTCGGCGCACCCCGCGAGTACCAAGACGAGAGCCGGTATCTGGTCGACTGTCCCGACTGTGGAGGCCTCACCGAGCAAACGTTCGACGTCGAGAGAGAAGACGGTGAGTCGCAGGCGATCCTGTGCGAGTGTTCCGAGTGCGGCGGGGAGTCACACCGTATCCAACTCTAATCGTGTGGAGTCTCACACCACCGCCGGTTGCGAGAGTCGGAAACCCGCACAGGCCACGGGCTGTAGACGTCGGCGAGATCAGTCGCGCACCGGTAGAGGATGAGAGCTCGGAGGTCGAAGGAGAATCCCTCTTCTCTATCCTAGAAAATTGCGAGCAACTGCTCGTTACTCGGGGGGATCCCAGTCGAGATCGGGGGTGAACAGCTGCCCGATGTGGCAGTCGAAGAACCGTGCGAGTTTGAACGCTAGTTCGATCGAAGGGTCGTATCGGTCCCGCTCGAGAGCGTTGATCGTCTGTCGAGAGACCTCCACTGCGGCGGCGAGGTCCCCCTGGCTGAGTCCGGCGGCTTCCCGACGTTCGCGGATGTCGTTCTTCATCTGTATCGCCGGACGACGTACGCGACTCCGAAGACGCCGAAGGTAGCGGCGATGCCCAACAACACTCCATCGGCAACTGGAGGGACGGTCAGCCAACCGTTCTCCTCTAGGACGGGGGACACTGGCGTGACGACGACGAGTACAGCTCCGACCACCCGGAGTGTATCGTAGCTGGCACGGTGTTCTAACGCTCGGTCACGCTCGTCGAACAGCGTCATCGGGGCCACCCGTCGGACTGCGAAGAAGCCGACACATCCCAGCCAGAAGACACCGACAGCTGCTAGCGGTGGCCCGACGGTACTGATAAAGAGGAAGCCGGCGGCGCCCCCCACCAGCGACCCGAGCGAGAGCCGCCGATAGCGGGTCCGTGTGGCTAGCCAGTCGTCACCGGAGGGCTCGGCGGCGTCAGCAGGCACTCGCACCATCCCGGTCGGCGATGCCGACTACCCGGTCGGCGACCAGCCAGAGTGCGATGGTACTCGTCAGTGTCACGACGGCCGCGACGGGGTCACCCAAACCGGGGACCACGACGGCCGACTCCACCAGCCACGGGCCACCCAGTGCGAGCGCGCCAGCGGCGATGCGGACCCACCTCGGGGCATCGACGAGCGGTTCGGCCGTGTCGACGCGCCGACCGAGGTAGAGCCCGACGGTGATGACCGCCGTGGAGGCCACGACGACGGCGATACCGAGTGTACTCATGTGAACTCACCTACCAGACCGGTCGCGGAGCAGACCCGAACCGGGCGTGACGTTCGATCGGTCATGATGTGGCACACGTGGTGTCAACCACGCTTTACAGTAAAGCGTACTTTACACCACGCAGTTGAGCCTGTCGGAGAGTCTCAGTCGATACACCACTCGACCAGAGTAGGCGGCGCGTCCGGTCTGGGAGGGTCGAATCGTCGTTCCTCGCGGCAGAACGAGCAGGTTCCGGTACCAGAGCAGCCACACGGTCCCGACCAGCGATGCGGCGACGAACACGTAGTGCAGTCGCTCGCGCCTGGGGAGCACTGGCGCCGTAGTCGGCTCCTGCGACCCGGTTCCGGACCCGTCAGAGGGTCGAGTCGTCGGAGTCGGGTTTCACAGGGTCGCTCTCGTCGGAGTCCCCCAGTTCCGTCACTCGACTCCGAACTCGGGCCAGTCCCCGAGCTGTCCGGTCTCGTTCGTCGGCCAACTCCTCGCGTAACTCCTCGTCCTCCTCGCGGAGTCGTTCGACCTCGCCGGCCAGCTGCTCGACGACAGTCACGAGGTCGTCGTGATCGGCGTCGAGCGGGACGGCGACGCTCGTAGGTTCCCGCCGTCCGAGAGACTCGTCGCCTCCTCGTCGCCCGGCACGACGCTCGTCACGTCCCCGTCGACGGCCTGACCCACTACGGACAGTACGACGGCTCGTCGTGAGGGACAGTGAAGGAGTACGTGTCGCTGTCGCCACCACGCTCGGAACGGACGACTCTGTACTCGTTGGGAACGCCGTTCTCCGGTGGACGCTCGATGTCGGGGGACGGCCAACGACGGCCGCAGCCGACACCGGCAGAGCCTGCTGGTGACGACAGTCCGACTCACTCGCGTCCGTTGGTACGACCGTGACCCGGGATCCTCGTGGTCAAGCGAGACTGGCGATGGTGCTCGTCGGCCTCGCCGCACTGATTACGCTCGGCTTCCTCGTGGCCGTCGTCGTCGGCCTGAACGTGGTACCGCCGGCGCTACGCTGAGACGCCACGGCGGCGACGGTGACGACCCCACAGACGGTTCGTGGTGGCCGCCGAGGGGGTCCGGAGCTTCGCCGAGGAGACCCGAGGTCTCGCGGAGGAGGTCCAGACCCCCGCCGAGGATCGGGAGACCGGATCGTGACCTGGCAGACGGACTCGTCGTCGACGCGACGTCGCCCGCCGGCAGGATAGAGAGGTCTGGAGGCCGCCGGCAGCGCTCGCGTGGCGACTAGAACTGGAACCGAACGTCGAAGTGGTTCACGTGCCACGGCCCGGGGTAGTTCCCCCAGGTGTGGTCGTCGTAGTGGAACGCACCGACGAAGTGGATCTCGTCTTCCGCCCGCACGTCTGGTGCGACGCGTGTTAGCTGGTCGTCACTCTGTTCGTAGTCGGCGGTCTCGCCGACGAACGGGTACCCCGGTTCGTCGAACCCGGGGATCCCGGTCAGTTCGGCGCCCTCGTTCACCGCGCGGAGTGTCCCGCTGCCGTCTGCGTCCAGGGTGAAGACGTTCTCGGCGTCGCCGGGACCGCCGAACTTTCGCCCCAAGTTCTGGAAGCCGACGAGTCCGTTCCCCTCCGGCGTGACGAACGGGTCGTTCGGGCCGAGGTCGCTCTCCTCCCGGAGTGACGCGAACTTCACCACCCAGACGGTGTAGCGCCCGTTCGGTAGCCCGTTCTCGACGGACACGTGGATGTCCGTCCCAGCGCCACCGTACGTCTCGCCGACCGCGATCTCGCCACTCACGGCACTGTACTCCCCCCAGGTGACTGGTACCCAGGACTGGTCGTAGCCGTCGCCTCGACTGTAGTCACTGGGCGGTCTGACGACCTGTTGTTTGCCGTCGTTGAGCGAGCGGAACAACGTCGAGTCGTACTCCTCGTCGCCGTCGAGAATTCGGTCGAGTGGGATCGACACCGGTACCGGATCGAACAACGGTGTGTCGTCGTCGAACGGCGGTGCTTCCCCCCGTGCGTTCGTGATGAAGCCCGGGTTCGGGATCACACTCACCGACCCCGTAGTCTCGGTCCCCTGTTCGCCGTGGTCCGCGGTGACGACCGACGAGACGGTCGACAGACCGGCGAAGCCGGCTACCCCGACGCCCGCGAGCGCCCGTCGGCGTGAGACGGCCGCCTCCCCGTTCGGGTGGTCGTCCGCTCGACCCCCCTGTTGGCCGCCGTCCGCGTGCTCTCTCTCGGTCTCTGTCGTCTGTGTATCGTCTACCATACGAGATGTCAGCAGAGTACACGGAATCTTTCTATTTGACTCTGTCTTGGTTGTGTGATCTGATTCAGAGCCGGCCAAGAATTATGATGGAGTGGTACTAGATGGTGTGAAGGCACGTTCGTCACGACACCGTCCCTCGCTCGTTCGTGTTACGAACGGGTTGTCTCCCCAGTGTCGTCGTCGGTGACCCTCCCCGACGAGTGCGTCGCTACTCGGGCGTCGGCTCTGTTCTCCTCCAACCCCCCTCGACCACCGTCCCGACGTCGTCGACGAGAGTCGACGTCTCACGTCCGTCGTGCCGTTCGGTGGTCGACCGTGCGACCGTGCCATCGCAGAGTCTGGAACAGTGTCGGTCGTCGCCCACCGGCACTCGGAACTGCCCTCCGCCGCCGCGACGACCGGTCGTTCGAGCTCGGCGTCGATACCGTCGGCGTCGTCGTACCCGTGACCCCCGTTGTCGAGAGGCCGGCTCTCTGTCCACGCACTCTCGAGGAGGGACCGAGCACCAGAGAATCGTGTCTGGCGCTCGGTCGCCCGCGATACGTGACAACGGCGAGATACTTATCCGGCCGCAGTCGACGACGAACGTCAGGAGATGTCGGACTCGACTACGGTCGACGAGAGCGTGAGCGTCGTACTCCCGACCCAGCGGTGGACGGTGGCCTGCGACGAACTGACCGAGCAGGTCGCACGTGACGACGAGTTCATCCTCGCGTGTGACGGCCCGGACGATCCAGTGGTCGAGAGCGCAGCGGGAACGCCGGCGGAGGTGGTCGTCGCCGGCGAGCCGCAGGGGTGTTCTGCGAAGTGTAACGCACTCGCTGCAGGCCTCGAGCGAGCGACGGGTGAGTACATCGTCTGCACGGACGCCGACTTCGAGCACGGTCCAGAGTGGCTCTCGCGGGTTCTGCGTCACCTCGCCGACGCTCCGCCCGACCACGTCGTCTCGACCGCCCCCGTCCCGGTCAGCGACGGTCCGTTACTGAAGCCCCTGGAGGGACCGGGCGCGATCGGTGCGGCACTGACGACGCTTCTGGACACGACTGCGTGGGGCGGGACGATGGCGTTCCACCGGGAGGCGATCGACCTGGACGAGTACGTCGCGGATCTCGGGCGGACGGTCAGCGACGACGCTCTGCTCACACGACGCGTCGAAGGCGTCGAGTCTGTCCCGAGTCTCGTCCGCCAGATGCCAGTCTCGGGCACGCTCGGGGAGACGCTCGATCGCCAGGTTCGTTGGACGCGAACGGCACTGTACCTCGACCCCGGTGGACTGGCTTTCGGCGTGTCGACACAGCTCGCCGTCCTGGTCGGGACGCTCCTGGTTCCGTTCGTGACGGTCCCGCTCGTGACGGCCGTCGCCGGCCTCGCGTACGCCTACTTCGGTCTCGAGCGGTGGACGTTCCTGCTCACTGTCCCGGCGTACATCCTGACGCTTCCCATGCTCGTCTACGGGCTCACGCGAGCGGAGTTCGGCTGGCAGGGTCGTCGCTACCGCTGGACCGGACTGTACGACGTGGAGGTCCTCGACCACGACGTCGAGTGACGACTCCCGACGACCCCTACTGCGGTGTGGGTTCCGAGTCGAGGAGACGGGGTCGCCTACCGGCTGGCAGTGGTCCTTCCCTCGGATTCGACATTCCACCGTCTACGGCTCGGTGCTAGTTCAACTCGTCGTAACGTTCAGGACCCGTTACCACAGCCCGAGGCACGACGCCGTGGAACGTCGTGGAAGACGGCAGGACGTGCCTACCGCCCCCCAGCTACCGCGCCGAGAGACGCCGCTCGCGGGTCGGGGTCGTCCGCGAGACGCTCGCGGACGTGCGCACCACGCGGGTCGTCCCCGTCGTGCCAGCCGACCGCGACCTGACGACTGCCACCCCCGGGTTCGAGGAGTTCTGAGACTCGTCCGAGGAACGCTCCGCGGACTCTTCGTCCGTCTCCCCACCTCCACCGGACACCACGCGATCACCTCGACTCTCGGTCCGCACCCGACACCGACTCCAACTGCATCGACCCCCGGTAAGAGGCCGAGTACAGCCGTGGGCGCGTGGTGTGTCCGTGTCGGTACCCCGTCGGTTGTGCACCGACTCCCGCGACCGCACAACCGTGGAGTAGTCCCCACCCGTCGAGAGACGCGTGACACGCACTGTCGTGATCGGCGGTGTCGGTCCGACGATCGGTGAGTCGGTCGCCAGACGGTTCGCACGCGAGGGTGATCGGGTCGTGCTGTGGGCCCGCAGTGAGTCGTTCGTCGAGGAACTGGCGGCGGAGTTGCGGGCAGAGACACCCGGTGACGCCGTCGCCGTCAGTGTCGACGTGACCGACCCCGAGGCAGTACGAGCGGGTGTCGAGACCGTCCACGAGGCGTTCGGGCCCGTCGACGTGTACGTCCACAACACGCCCGCTCCGAACTGGAGCGGGCCGTTGGACGACGACCCCGCCTCGGTGCGGACGACGCTCGACACGGTCGGCTACGGGTTCGTGGTCGTGGTCGACGAACTACTTCCAGACCTGTTGGACGACGGCGGGACGGTGATCCTCAACACCGGCGACTTCGTGAAGTGGATCGCACGGAAGATGGCGAGACAACTCGCGCCCGAAGGCGTCCACGTCGTTCACGTGTTCGTCGACGGCTGGGTCGACAGCGACACCGTCGACGAGAGCGTCCCCGACGAGAAACGCGCCGACCCCGACGAGGTCGCCGCGGAGTTCCTCCGACTCGTCGAACAGGACCGAGACGTCTGGACGTTCGACGTCGACTTCCGGCCGTGGGGCGACGACGCGTTCCGGACACGACGGTGAAGTCGGCCGGATCTCTCGGTAGGGACCGGGCGCGACGGCGGCGACACTGCGGTCGGCGAGGGGACCCTCACCGGCGACGACCTGGCGAACTGCACAGACGAGGAGTGCGCGATTCGGGTCGCCGTCACGGACGGTGGGGAGGGACCCGTCGTCTGTCGGGAGCACACTCACGAGGGTGCGTCGGTCGGCGACGGCCGGCAGTCGCCCGGCGGGGGTGCCGTCGTCGGTCCACGGCGACTCGAACGGCTCGGCACCGGGAACGATCTCTCTCACGCGGCGTTCGGTGGCCGGGGACAGCGCGGTGAACCCGACGGCGACGCCGCGGTCGGCGGCCGCTCACAGCGCCCCGAGAATCTCGTCGACCCGGCTCTAGCGCCCCGAGCGCCGTCGACAGTTCCACCGTCGGGTCGTTCGGCTCCCGTTGGGCCCGTCTGGTCGCCGTCTCGGCCGAGACGGGGTGGAACTCCGTCGGTGACGCCCGTTCTCGCTCGGCGAGCCCCCGCTCCCGTAGCGCGGCGGCGGCGTCGTACACCCGCGTTCGGGGCACCTCGGCGGCGTCGCTCACGTCCGTCGGCGACGCTTCGGCACTCTCCGCTCGGCGAGGTACTCGCTCCTCTGTCGACTCACTACCGTTCTCCGGCGGTGGGACCCCCCGGTTCGGTGCCGTCGCTCCGTGTCGAACCCCCGCCGGACGTGCCGTCTCGAACCGGCCACGGGGTGGCCGGCTGGTACGCGTCGGGTTGCGGTTGGGACACAATTCCTACTGCGTACCGAACCACCGTACAGTGTGACGGGTAAAAAGCATTTTGTGATTAACCGAGTGAACGAGTGACTACTGGTTACCGTCGGCCTACGGCCACGAGCAGCTCCCGGCGCGAACTGTCGTGCTCCGAGTGACAACGACCGAGCCGGGCCCGACTCGGCGGTTCCACGTCTAGACAGACGACGACTATTTTATTCTGTGGAGTGTAGCCGTACCGACCCGTCGCTTGCGGGTTGCAGGTTGGGACAATGAGCAGGAACGACGCGGAGACAGCAGGAGAAGTGCTCCAGCAGCTCGGACTGCGGGAGTACGAGGCAAAGTGTTTCGTCGGCCTCACGCGGTTGTCGAGCGGGACGGCGAAACAGCTGAGCGAGATAACGGACGTGCCTCGGACACGGGTGTACGACGCAATCCGCGTGCTGGAGGCACAGGGACTGGTCGAGGTGCAACACTCCAGTCCCAAGCGGTTCCGCGCGGTGCCGTTGTCGGAGGCGACCACCACTCTCCGGGACCAGTACGACCAACGGGTCGACCGGCTCGCAGACGCGCTGGCGAGTCTCGAACCCGTGGACGACGACGGCGACGACAGCACCCCACAGGAGGTGTGGGCACTGTCCAGCCCGGCCGCCGTCGAGAGTCGAACGGCAGAGCTCGTCGCCGACGCCGACGAGGAGGTCGTCCTCGTCGTCGGCCACGAGTCGGTCCCGACGGACGCGCTCGTCGAGACGCTCGCCGACTGCGACGACGAGGTGGACGTGGTGTTGGGCGGGGTCGACGAGTCGCTGACGGACCGGCTCCACGAGACCGTGCCGACGGCGACGACGTTCGTCTCCGAGCTCGACTGGCTGGACGCGACCACGGACGATCACGTCGCGGTCGGACGACTGCTGTTGGTCGACCGGGAGAACATCCTCGTCAGCACCGTCGACCGCGACGGCAGCGACGAACACGCCGTGTTCGGCCGCGGCTTCCGCAACGGGCTGGTCGTCGTCACCCGACGACTGCTCGCACAGGGACTCCTCTCGGATCGGGATCCGGAGGGAGAAGGAGAGTCGTCGCCGGAGACGGACGCGACGGGCGGCGAGAACGGGTCGGACGGGAGCGACCCCGGCTGACTGCCGGCGAGTCGTCGCCGGAGAGTCGTCGGTCGCGTCCTGGACCCGCCAGGCGACTGCCTCGGTCGACGGGCCACCGGCCGCCCGGACGACGACCGACAGGGACCGCCGGCGAACGCGTGCCAGTACCCGGAACACGCTCTCGGCGCTCGCCGCGCAGTCTCCGTCCGTGTGGTCGCCGAAGTGTCGATCCACAGTGGGTTTCCGCCGGGAACTCGCTCGGGTGGGCTTCGAGACTGTTGTGACGACGAGGAGTGTGAGAGCTCGGGGGCAAGACGACGGTGTCGTGGCTGCGACCGGGTCGACGAATCCGGTCGGTAGTGACACACGAACCCCCCAGCTCCCGACCGGTCGGAACGTCGTAGCCGGCGGATAACTAAGCCGGGGCGGAGACACACGTGACCGTCGGCGCCGACCACCCGGACCCCCCCATGCCTCCACGGGAGTCGGCTCCGACAGTCGTACTCACAGTCGGGCAGACGGTACGGACCCGGTTCGCGTCGTGAGAGTCGTAGTGCGACCGACCGAGGCGGTCGCGCCGCACTCCCACGAACCCGGACGGCGGACGCGATACTCACGATACTCACGGACACTCACGGACACTCACGGACACTCACGAGTTCGAAGCGACCGCGCCGCTCGCGTCCGTCGTCGACAGTCGCGTCGCCCCCGGGTCGCCTCACGCTCGCCCGGGCGGTGGCTCGTTCGTGGCCGAAGACGAGCCGGCGCCACGGGGTCGTCGAGAGCGGCCCGAGTCACGCGGACGATCAGTCGCCCCGACCCCCCGTCCCCGGGGCGACGGCCTCGTGGCGACGGACGAGCGCGACGAGCAGATCGTCCAGCGAGGCGACGCCGGCAAGCCCGTCGTCGTCGACGACCACGGCGTGGCGGGCGTCGACCGCACGGAGCTCTGTGCACAGCCGCGTGACGCTACAGTCCGTCGTCACTGTCGCGTGGGTCGTCGGCAGGAGTTCACCGACCGGGCGGCCGCTGGGCGACCGCGTTGCCGTCGCGCCGTCGAGCGCGAAGTCACGTCGGGCCAGCAGCCCGACTGGCTCCCCGTCGTCGACCACGACGAGACAGTCGCGGGTCGCCTCGTGGAGCCGACTGGCGGCCTCGGCGGCCGGCGTACTCGGTGTCACGGTCACGGGATCACTCCTGAGCAGATCTGTCACTCGCACTGATCTCACCGAGCGGAGCGTGACCACGAGACGACCTACGTTGATGCGGTTCTTCTCGGGGCGTGCAGACAGTCCGCCGGCGACGACGAGCCGTCGCGAGACGGCGACCGACAGTCCGTCCAGAGACGACTAGGAGTGACACACGGCAGCGCGGTCGTGACGATAGACGAGCGAGAACACAAGAATTAGAACCGTTTACTCCCAGTGTCGGTCTAAGAGAGAATACAGAGTTATGACAGAGTCGAGTGACACCCCAACCGACGACAGCCGGTCGTCCGGGTTCGTCCGGCGGAACGTCGACGGCCAGTCTGTGACGACACAGGTCGCTACCGCGGTCGCAGACGCTCTCGGCACGACGGCCGACGACCTCACTCCGTTGGAGACCGTGGTCGACACGGACACGCTAGATCGACTGTTCGAGACCCGTGACACGCCCGAACTGACCGTCGAGTTCGACTACGAGGACTGTCACGTCACCGTCGACGCCGACACCGTCGGCGTCGAGCCGCCCCACCACTCGCTGCCGTAGTCTGCGTCGGTGTCCCGACACCGTGGCCGCTCTCGGCGTCCGCGGCCACGTCACCGAGCGTTAGGAACCCGTTCTGCGAGTCGCGTCCGCCGGCCGTGTGGCCGACGCCGAGTACACCCCAGTTAACGAAACGAGTGGTCCACGTACGTCTCGTCGGTACGACATGGACGCCGAGCGAGCCGACACCGTGTTCGGGTTGGCCAGCAACGCCCGGCGCCGGCGACTACTCCGGGTGTTGTGCGAGAACGGCGAGGTGTCGATCGACACTGCGGCGCGCCGCGTCGCAGTGATGGAGCACTGCCGCGACGACACCTCGACGGACGACCCGGACTGCCCCACGGACGCACAAGTCGAGAGCGCTTACACCGCGCTCTACCAGACGCACGTCCCGCAGTTGGTCGAGTTCGGCGCCGTCGCCCACGAACGTGACCGACGAACCCTCAGGCTGCAGAACAGCCCCGAGACGCGACTCCTCCTCCGTGTCGTCGGGCTCGCCGGGCGACCACGTTGGGAGGTCGTGTACGGCGCCGTCGCGGTCGTCGTCTGGCTGACCGTCGGCACCGCGGCGGCGACGGGGGCCGGGTGGCCCGTGGCCGCCGGCGTCGCCGGCGCCGCACTGGCCGTCGCCGTCGCCGTCCGACTGTTCGTCAGTGTCCGTCGGGTGGCCGGACGCTGCCGGACCGGCTCGCTCTGGGGGCGGTGACCGCCAGCATTCGCCCGTCGTCGCGGCAGCGGCCGACACGCGCCCGCTCGGCGTGTCCCACCGACTGGAAGGATCATAAATACGAGTCCCGTTGGCTACGGCCGAGGCGTAGCTTTATCATGTCACAACTTAGCATGGACGACAACGTGGTTACGTTCCGTATACCGACGCGAGGGCGGTGGACGGATCGCCGAGTGTACAGGGGGCGACGGCAACGCCACACGGGGGAGCGTCACCACTGGGCGGTTGGGACACATGAACGGACCAGACACACTGCAGAACGGGCAGCCGGGAGTACAGCACGGAGGTGAGACGGAGAGCCTCGACAGGGGTGCGGCGTTCACGCTGCTGAAGAACCCTCGGCGTCGCGCGGTGCTCCGCCACCTCGAAGAGACGCCAGAGACGACGCTGTCGGACCTCGCAGACCGGATCGCTGCCGAAGAGAACGACACCACCCCGGAGCTGTTGTCCTCGTCGGACCGGAAACGCGTGTACATCAGCCTCTATCAGGGTCACCTCCCGAAACTCGCGGAGTTCGGCGTGATCGAGTACGACCAGAGCCGGGGTGACGTGGTCAGACATCCGGCGGCGATGCGGCTCCAGACGTGTATGCGGCGGGTGGACGGCGACGACGACGACCGACTGTCGACGGCCACCCACGCCGCCGCCGGGGTCGTCGGTGTCGCGGTGCTGGCGGGGACGCTCCTCGCCCCGACGACGGCGGCCGGCTGGGCAATCGGCGGCGGTGTGATGCTCCTGTGCATGACCCTGTCGGAGTCAGTCGACCGCCACACGCCGACACGGCTCCGCGACCGGCTGTCGAGGGTCTGGGACACCTCGCCGGGCGCGACTACCGACGAGACGACGGAGTCGGTGGAGGGAGACGACGGGAGTGTCGGCGAGTCGCCCGAGCTCGAACAGAACGGTCGGTAGGCCGGCGAAACCCAGCTTAGCCGAGGAATAACCAAGTCGAGGGGTGGCGTGGTACCCACATGAGCGACACGCCGAGTGGTGACGCAGGTGACGGCCGACGGTTCGAGCGGCGGCAGGAGAGTGACCCGGAGACGGTGTCGGAGATCCTGAGCGTGCTCGGCGACGAGGTGTCGCGGGCGGCACTCGCGGAGGCGGACGGCAGCCCGATCGGTGTCGGCCGCGTCGTCGACACGACGGACGTGTCGCGATCGACGGTGTACCGCCGGCTGGACCGGCTAGTCTCGCTCGGGCTCGTACGAGAGGTGTCGGCGCCGGCCGCCTCGCACAGCCGGACGCAGTACGTCTCCGACCTTCGGGCCGCCAGCGTGGAGTTCCGCGACGGGGGCGCGACAGTCGTCCTCTGGTACGGCGAGGCCGCCCCGCTGGACGCCCCCGTCGACGACGACGTGAACGTGCGTGTCGAGGACGACGGGGACGACACCGTCGAGTTCACGCTCCAAGTGCCGAGCGACCGGTTCTCGGGCGACACGCAGTGACCGCGTGCCTCGGCACTCACCTCGTCACGGACACTGTCGGGCGGGTGACGAACCTCGACGACCAGGCGTGCCCGCTGTTCGACGCGACGGCCCGAGAGGTGACCGGGGAGCCTGCGGGGGCACTCCTCGACGGCGACAGCCCCTCGACGGACTCCGTCGACCAGGTGCTCGACACCGAGGCGGGCGTGCAGCGAGTCGAGGAGACGATCACGACCGGGCGCGGGCGGGACGTGCCGAGTGAGTGGACCACCACTCCACCGTACGACGCCGCCGGAGAGTCGGTCGGTGTCCTGGAACTCGGCCGCGACGTCACCGAGCGGCGGCGGGAGGCGGGGAGGGCCGACCCTGGAGACGTACCAGACCCCACTGCTGGCGGACGTGAGCGACAGTCTCCACAGACTCGCCGACGGCGACCTCACGGTGGACCCCACCGTCCGCGAGCCGCCCGCGGAGTTCGAGGAGATGGGGACGGTCTACGAGGGGCCCGCGGAGACGAGCGACGACCTCGGCAGCACCACGGAGGAGGTGTCCGTCTCGGTCGACTCGACTCCCCTCTCGAGTGTCTCGCAGAGCGACACGGACTCGTGTTCGGCGACCCGTCCGAGCGGCAGTTCTACCGGGTCGCCGGCACACCCCGTTTCGAGGATTTTATGTGGTTCAGGCCCTTGATAATGGCAATGATAAGTCTCGTCGACAACATCGGTGTGTACGTCCTCGTGTACCTCCTCGCCACGGTCGGTTGCGCGGTCGGGACCGGCCGCGCACTTCGCGTGGAAGACGCCGAGACGCGAACTGGGTTGCTCGGACTGCTCGTGGGGAGCGGCGGGTGGGCGTTACTCCAGACGCTGTTTCTGGTCGCACCGACGTACCAGGTCGCGTATCTGAGCTACGTCGCCAGTCTCGTCGTCGGGCTCAGTTCGATCTACGCGTGGCTCTACTTCGCCTCTGCGTTCACCGGTCGGACGCTCCACCGCAGCCGCGTCTGGCGACAGGTCGCAGTCGTCTCGTTCCTCCTGATCGTCGGGCTGAAGCTGACCAACCCGTTGCACGGGTCGTACTTCGACATCACCTGGACGACGGAGCCGTTCGCACACTACGCGACCACACACGGTGTCTCCCACTGGGTGATCACGGGTGCCTCCTACGTCGCCGCCGGTATCGGCTTCTTCATGCTGTTCGAGGCGTTCACCGAGGCGGACTACGACACGCTACCGTTGGCTGGACTGTCCGTGTTGACCGCCGCGCCGGTCGGACTAGACCTGCTCGGCTACACGACGGACGTGTTCATCGAGATGAACTACGAGCCGATCGGTGTCGCGGTGTTCGCCGTCGGTGCGCTGTTCGTCTTCCGCGACCGCTTCTTCGTGGTGCAGGCGTCGGACACGACACAGAAGCCGTTGTTGTACTTCGACGCCAACGACCGACTCAGAGACTACAACGACCACGCAGAGGTGGTGTATCCGGAGATTCGACGGCGGTGTGGTGACAGTCTGACTGCAGCGTTTCCGGACATCGCAGCCGCACTCGACACGGAGACCGCGATCGTCGAACGAGACGCCGGCGAGGGAGCGGGGTACTATCTGGTGACGGAGACGCAGGCCTCACACGCCGGCCCCAGCGACAGCCGTGTGATCCACCTCACAGATGTCACCGGAGCGGAGCGCCGACGGCGCGAGCTCGACCGTCACAATCAGCAGTTGGAGAGCATCTCTGCGGGGCTACGACACGAGCTGTTGAATCAACTGAACATTCTCCAGGGGTGGATCCGTGAGACCGAACGGGCTGTCACGGACGGCGACACGGACAGTGCCGAGGACGCGCTGGAGACGGTCAACGACGCCGGCGACCGCGCTGTCGATATCATCGAAGACTTCGTCTCGCTGACACAGTACGGGACGACACTCGACGGGACCTCGCGACTGTCGTTGGAGTCCGTGGTGGTCGAGGCACGGACGGCGACAGATACCGACGTGTCGTTGCTCGTGGCGGCCGACGAGACAGTCGAAGGGAGTCGGTCGCGGCTCGTTCACATGGTGACGAGCGCCGCCGAGTTCGCGGCGGCGAACGGTGCGGACTCGCTCGCGGTCGGCGTGGACGGCGACGCCGTCACCTTCACCGACGACGGCGACCCCGTGGGCGACGAGACCAACCCCGACGACTACTTCGACCTCGACGCGGCCGTCCCGAACAGTCGTGCGGGACTCGCACTCCCGAAAGTCCGGGTGTTGGCACAGCTCCACGGGTGGACGGTCCGACTCGACGAGGGCTACGAGACTGGGGTCAGGGTCGTCGTCGCCACGTCCGGTGCCGGTAGAGGACCCGTCACGTCGACGCCCACAGAGACGACGGCGTCGACTAGCGAGCCGGCAGAGGAGCCACAGTCGTCCCAGGCGTCGACCAGCACGGAGTCTGGCCGGGAGAACCGGTTGCCGTCGGTCGTTCCCGACGGACTGCGGCAGCGCGCCCGCGGGTGGACCTCCGACGACTGATCCGCGGTGGCCACTGGGGCAGCAGCCGTTCAGCACTTACCGACGGATCCGGACCCGACAACCGGGTTCTTCGCACCGCCGACCTGTGTCCCGACGACGACAGCCCGGGTGGCCGCATCGAGATCGATCTCGAGGTCGTCCATCGACGCCTGCCCCTCTTCTGGCCGGGAGTCGTTCTCGTGCCGGGTGGTCCGATACAGAGCTCTCTTCGCTACCGACCTCTCGCCCGGAACCTACCGACGCCTCCGGCAGCGTCCACACCGTCTCGCTCGTGTTCACGGACGGCCGGGGTTCGTGTCAGACGGTGTTCGAGCCGGAGAGACCGGCGGCGTTCGGGCGACGGTCGTGGACGGAAGACCAGAACTCGTCGCTACCGCCTGCCCCACGCGACGGCGAGATGGCGCTGTTCGCTGCCGTCGACCCCACTCACGGTTGACGGGCCAGGCACCGAGCACAGTTTGCCGGCTGCGTTCCTCACAGACTGCAGCCAGTTCCCCGTGGGGGAGCACGGGAACGGGCGATCGACCGATCCAGAGTGTGCCTGGCTGGACGGGAGTGGTGACTACCAGAGCAAATTGTCGTCCGGGAACGACCCGCCGACCGGGAGTAGACCGGAGGGGAGAGACTGCAATCCTCACGACCGACGGTGTCGTGAGACCGGCTACGACACCGTCTGGGAGTGACAGGGTCACCCCCAGTTCGACCGATCTCGTCTCCGTCGACGCGCGGTCGTCGAGTCCGGATCGTCGCAAAGACCTCCGAGTGTGCTCTCGTGTGCTCGGCGACGGCGCTGTCCAACCTCCCCCGTGACTACTCCGTCCCGAACACCACTCTCGCCGACGACGAACGTGTACACCGGGCGCTCGTCGTCGTGCTGAGAGCACACCACGCGACGAGTGACGGGTCACTCCTCGCCGAGCAGCTCCACGAGACGGGTCTGTGCTGTCGGGGGCCAGGCTGCGTCTGCGGTCGTCGCGCGGTGGAGTCGGCGGCAGCGCTTCGGCGACACGGTACCGTCCAAGGTGACGACGGGCGTCGTCCGGCGCTCCCACGCTAGCCGCCAGCCAGCGGGCGGCTCGAAGCGGACGTACGTGGTGTCGGCCGGGTCGACGGCGGAGACCGGGAGCGGCTGCCGACCGGCGACGGACCGCGCGTCGACGGTCACCGTCGGGTCGGCAGCGCCCGCGGCGTCACCGACGGCCGTCAGGAACTGTTCGAGCCCGGCCGCCTCCCAGGCACAGCTCGCGCCGCTGGCGTGCCGTTCGACGTACACCGTCGGCTCGGCCGGGATGGAGACGCCCACGGTCGAACGTGGTGCCGCGGAGGTAGGAGAGTTACGTCGAGAGGGGCCGGTGCGGCGCACGGGCGACGGGCACGACCCGGAGCCGTGACACCACACGACGACTCGAATCCGGAGTGAGTCACCGGTTGAGGTAGCGTCCGATGTGTCGCATCAGCTTCCCCTCTGCACGCGAGAGGTGTTCCCACGCGGTCGTCTCCGCGACGCCGAGCTCGTCGGCGACGTCCGTGATCGCGCCGTCCCCGTCGTGTTCGTAGTAACCGACACCGATCGCGGCCACGAGCGCGTCGCGCTGACGGGTCGTCAGCTCGCCGAGTATCTGGTCTGCGTGCAGCTGGTCGGGCGCCGAGAGCTCGCTCATCTCGACGTTCGACATCAGCTCCACGTCGTTTCCTCCCGCCCGGAGGTGGTCCATCACCCGCGACAACTCCTCTGGGTCCTCCAGGTAGACCACCCAGCGCTCCCAGCCGGCGTTGATCGTCGTCCCGGCCTTGTAGTGGACCCCCAGCTCCGTGAGCGACTCCGTGATGCTGTCCCACGCTGTCACGTCGTAGACGAAGACCACGTACACGCTGTTGCGCGACAACGGAGACAACGGCTCGGCAGAGACAATCGGGTCGGCCCGGCGGAACTCCTCGAGGAACGACGCGACTCTGCTCGGGTCGCCACTGAGTTCGATGATCCGCTTCCGTCGACTCCCACTGCCGGTCATCGACGAGACCGATCGGAGCGTCACGCGCGGGAACGCCGCCGAGACGTCCGACTCCGGTTCCCCGTGGTGACGGACCCGGAGCGTCGCCTGCCGCATCTGTGTCGGCGTCTCGTCGAGCTCCTCCGAGCTCGTGTCGTCTCCAGTCACCGTGGTCGGGACGATGGGGCCCAACCCAAAATAATTTGGTGTAAGGTTCACCCCTGCGTGGTATGTTGTAACAGACGACATAACAGCGGACGACAACTTCGACAGTGAGGACCTGAGTGGACCCCGGGTGAGCAGACGGACCGCCGTCGGGCTCCTGGGAGCCGCCGGGATGGGCGGTCTGGCGGGCTGTGCCGGCGGCAGTGGCGGCAGTGGCTCTGGGGAGACCGGTACGTCGACCGACGACAGTGAAGCCGAGGGAGAGTCCACACCGAGCCCGGAGAGCAAGACCGGCGGTCGGCTCCAAGCGGCGTGGTTCACCGGCTCGATCGAGGAGCTCGACCCGCCGTACATCAGTGTCGGGCAGTACTTCCAGCTGGCGTCGAACGTGTTCAACGGGCTGACGACGCTGGACGACGACCTGAGCATCGTCGGCGACCTCGCGGAAGACTGGACGGTCTCCGACGACGGGACGCAGTACACGTTCCAGCTCCGCGACGACGTCACGTTCCACAACGGGGCCGAGTTCTCGGCCGAGGACGTGGAGTACACGATCCGCCGGACGATCGAGGAGGAAGCGCCGGCAGCCCCGAAGCTGAGCACACTCCAGCCGCTCGACGAGGGGGGTGTCGAGGTGTTGGGCGACTACGAGGTCCGGCTGAACCTGACGGAGCCGAACGCGGTGTTGCTCGTGTACCTCACTCGCGGTCCGGGTCGCGCCGCGACCGTCGTGAGCCGGGACGCCATCGAGGAGATGGGCGCCGACCAGTACTCCGTCACGCCCGTCGGAACCGGTCCGTTCCAGGTGACCGAACACCAGGTCGGGTCGAGTATCACGCTGGACGCCCACGACGACTACTTCGAGACGGACGAGGAAGGCGTGCAGCTCCCGTACCTCGACGGGATCGACGTCCAGCCGATCAGCGAGCCGGCGTCGCTCGTGAACGCGCTGCGGGCCGGCGACGTCCAGTTCACCAACCTGGTGCCGCTCCAGAACCTCGATCAGGTCGATCAGGACGGCTCCACGTCCGCCAGCAGAGCGCCCGGGATCAACTGGCTGGGTGTCGCCATGAACCAGAACCGGGAGCCGTTCGGCTCCAAGCAGGTCAGACGCGGGATCGCCAAGAGCATCGACAGCGAGCGGTTCGTCGAGACCGCGTTCTTCGGCAACGCACTGGCCGATGTCGGCGTGATCTCGAAGGGTACCAATTGGGCCTGGCGGGAAGACAAGCCACAGGACCAGGCGTACGCCCCGGAGGAGGGCAAGCAGCTCATCCAGGACGGGGGCGCCGACGGCGCCAGCTTCGCCATCCTGGCCAACTCCGGGAACCTCCGGCAGGCGAAGGCGATCAGACAACAGCTCACCGAGGCGGGGTTCGACGTGGAGATCGACCAGGTCACGTCCTCGACGTACTGGGACCGGTACGCGGATCTCGACTACGACGTGACCGTCTCCGGGAGCGTCGTCGACCCGGACCCAGAGCAGGGGCTGTGGAACTTCTACCGGCTCCCGGACGATGGGGGCGTGTGGAACTGGGTGAACTACCAGAGCGAGGAGGTCCACGAGATGCTCGCAGAGCAGCGCCGGACGACCGACCGCGAGCAGCGGATGCAGCTCCTCCACGACCTCGAGGACAAGCTCATCGAGGACGTGCCGCACGCGTACCTCTCTCACGAGGACGACGTCGCGGGGATCCGCAGCGAGGTCGGCGGGTTCACCCACACTCCCGGGCTCCGGAACTTCCACAGCGTCTTCCTCCAGGAGTAGCGCATGTGGCGGTACCTGACGAAGCGTGTCGGGCACGCCCTCTTCGTGATGTGGCTAGTGGCGACGACGGTCTTCTTCGGGCTGCGTGCCGTCCCGAGTGGCCCCGTCCGCGCGATGCTCGGCCAAGAGGCGACCCCCGAGGCCGTCGAGGCGCTCACGACGGAGCTCGGCCTCGACCAGCCGCTCCCGGTCCAGTACGCCGACTGGATGACTGACCTGTTGGTCGGCGACTTCGGCACGAGCATCACCTCGGGCGAGCAGGTGGGTACCCTCGTCGCGCAGGCGTTCCCGAAGACGCTGTCGATCGCCGCCTTCGGCGTCGCGCTGGGGCTGCTCGTCGCGATCCCGGCGGGCGTCGTCGGCGCGACACGCCGCAACGAGCCGGCCGACTACGCGGCGACGGTCGCCGCGTTCCTGGGGGTCTCGATGCCGGCGTTCTTCGTCGGGATCCTCCTGGCGATCGTCTTCGGCGTCTGGCTCGGGTGGTTCCCGACGGTTGGGTACACCCCGCTGTCCGACGGGATCCTCCCGTGGCTCGAGAGTATCGTGCTGCCCGGCGTCGCCGTCGGGCTCCCGTACGCCGCCGGCGTCACCCGGATGATGCGGTCGTCGCTGATCGAGACGCTGAACGCACAGTACATGCGGACGGCTCGGGCGAAGGGTGTCGGGAGCTCCGTCCGGCTGTACAAGCACGCGCTGCAGAACGCGCTCATGCCGGTCGTCACCATCGCCGGGATCCAGCTCGCGCTGGTGCTGGGCGGGACCGTCACCGTCGAGATCGTCTTCGGTGTGAAGGGGGTCGGTCGGCTGTTGGTCAACTCGATCCTCGAGCGCGACTACCCGGTGACGCAGGTGGCCATCCTGCTCGTCTCCGGGATCTTCGTGTTCATGAACCTGATCGTCGACATCACCTACACCGCGATCGACCCGCGGGTGGGGTACGGAGGTGACGAATCGTGACGAGAGACGACCCGGCTGCAGACGCGACCGACGACGCCCCTCGGACGTCGGAGGCCGCCGGAGGGTCCGAGACGACGGTCGGAACCGACGGGGGTGAGACGGGCGACCACCCGGAGTACGCACGGCACCGCGGGGAGTTCGGCGCCGGCGAGGTCCCGCCGGAGTACGAGACGGAGACGGCAGTCACCGAGCACGACTCGGTCGGCGAGCGGATCGCCTCGGCCCTACTCGGCAACAAGCTCGCGCTCGCGGGGGCGGTCGTGGTCACCTCGCTCGTCCTCGTCTCCGTGTTCGCGCCGTTCGTCGCGCCGTACGGACCCGAGCAGACGTTCGGGTTCATGAAAGAGCCGATGAGCGAGTCGACCGGCGACTTCGACGACGACGGACAGGTGGAGACGGCGACCCACTACTTGGGCACGGACTCGTTCGGACACGACATGCTGACGCGGATCGTCTACGGCGCCCGGGTGTCGTTGCTCGTCGCTCTCGCCACCGTCGCACTCGCGTTCGTCGTCGGGACGACACTCGGGATGCTCGCCGGGTTCTACGGCGGGTGGGTCGACAGCGTCATCATGCGGTACGTCGACTTCCAGTGGGCCTTCCCGGAGATCATCCTCGGCGTCGGGATCATCGCCGTCCTGGGCGGGCTCGGGCTGGTGAACGTCGTTCTCGCCATCGGGATCGCGTTCATCGACGACTTCGCGCGGATCATCCGCGGCGAGGTGCTTTCGATCCGGGAGGAGGAGTACATCGTCGCCGCGCGTGCGGTCGGGATGAGCGACGCCCGGATCATGTTCAGGGAGATGCTCCCGAACGCCGTGGCACCGCTGATCGTCCAGGCGACGCTGATGATCCCGCTGGCCATCCTCGCCGAGGCGGGTCTCTCGTTCCTGGGCCTCGGTGTGAAGCCGACGACCCCGACCTGGGGGCTGCTCATCTCCGACGGTCGGCAGTTCATCTCGCAGGCCTGGTGGATCTCCGTGATGCCCGGGCTGGCGATCATGCTCACCGTCCTCGCGTTCAACACCGTCGGTGACGGACTGCGCGACGCGTTCGACATCTCCGAACGTGAGGTGAACTGACGTGGGGACCACGGACGCTGCCGACGACGGACGGACGAGCGACACCGTCCTCGACGTCGAGAACCTCCGGACCGAGTTCCCGACCGAGCGGGGGACCGTGACCGCCGTCGACGGAGTCGACCTCACGATCGAAGCGGGCGAGATCGTCGGACTCGTCGGGGAGTCCGGCTCCGGGAAGTCGGTGCTCGCCGAGAGCGTGGCCGGGATCGTCGAGGAACCGGGAGAGGTAGTCGACGGCGAGATCCGGTTCCGAGGCGAGTCACTGTCGGAGATGTCCGCAGGCCGCCGCCAACAGCTCCGCGGTGGCCGGCTCTCGATGGTGTTCCAGGACCCGATGAGCAGCCTGAACCCGACGCTCACCGTCGGGGAGCAGATCGCCGAGTCCGTCCGACTCCACCAGGATGTCGGCGAGTCGGTCTCGCTGCCGGCAGAGCTGAAGCGCAAGCTGGTCGGCGCCGCGAAGAACGGCGAGGCGTGGCGTCGTGCCGTCGAGATGCTGGAGGCCGTCGAGATCCCCGAGCCCGACGCGCGGGCGGTGGACTACCCACACGAGTTCTCCGGCGGGATGCGACAGCGCGCGATGATCGCCATGGCGCTGTCGTGCGAACCGGACCTGCTCGTCGCCGACGAGCCGACGACCGCGCTCGACGTGACCACGCAGGCGCAGATACTGGAGGAGCTAGAGGGGCTGAAGGACGTCTTCGACACGTCGATCCTGCTGATCACCCACGACCTCGCCGTCGTCGCGGAGACGTGCGACCGGGTGAACGTGATGTACGCCGGCGAGATCGTAGAGCGTGCCGAGACGCGCGAGCTGTTCGACAACCCACAGCACCCGTACACGCAGGGACTCATCGCCAGCACGCCACAGATCGACGACCCGGACCGGGAGCTCCGACCGATCGAAGGGAACGTGCCGGACCTGATCGACGTGCCGTACGCGTGCCACTTCGCGCCGCGGTGTCCGGAGGCGGAGCGCGACTGTTTCGAGGTCGACCCGTCGTTCCGGTCGGTGGGAGAGACGGACGACCACGAGGCGGCGTGTCTGCGCCGGGGGGAGAGTGATCTCCCGTGAGCTCCGACACGCCCGAACGCGACCGGCGGCCGACGGGAGACGACGCGGGCCGGGAGACGGTGTCCGAGACTGCCGACTCGTCGGACGCCAGCGGCGACCCCGTGCTGGCCGCGGAGAGCCTGCGGAAGCACTTCGACCAGTCGGACGGGATCGTCGACAGGCTCCTCGGGGCCGGCGGGACGGTCCGGGCCGTCGACGGCGTGGACCTGACGGTCTGGGAGGGGGAGACGCTCGCCGTCGTCGGCGAGTCCGGCTGCGGGAAGTCGACGCTCGGCAAGACGCTGTTGAACCTCGAGACGCCGACAGACGGGACGATCCGGTACCGTGGCGAGGACGTCACCGGACTCGACGACAGGTCGATGCGACCGTACCGACGGAAGCTCCAGATGGTGTTCCAGGACCCGCTCGCGTCGCTGAACCCTCGCCAGACCGTCGGCGAGATCGTCACGGCCCCGATGGCCGTCCACGACATCGGCGACTCCGCGGCCGACCGCCGACGGCGGGCGGAGGAACTCCTCGATCGCGTCGGACTCGAGCCGGAACACACGTCGCGGTACCCCGGACAGTTCTCCGGCGGCCAACAACAGCGCGTCGGGATCGCCCGCGCGCTGTCGGTCGACCCGGAGCTGATCGTCGCCGACGAGCCCGTCTCGGCGCTGGACGTCTCCGTCCAGGCGCAGATCCTCAACCTCCTCCAGGAGCTACAGGCGGACCTCGGACTGTCGATCCTGTTCGTCACCCACGACCTGTCGGTCGTCCGCCAGGTCGCCGACCGGGTCGCGGTGATGTACCTCGGCGAGATCGTCGAGACGGCACCCGTCGAGGAGCTGTTCTCGACGCCGCGTCACCCGTACACGAAGTCGCTGTTGTCGGCGGTCCCGCGGATCGACCCGTCTGCCCGGACCGACCGGGTCGTCCTCCGTGGGACCGTGCCGTCGCCCATCGACCCACCTGACGGCTGTCGGTTCCACACGCGGTGTCCGGAGGTGATCCCGGGCGACGACTGGCCGGGCGACCAGGCGTCGTTCCGGCGGGCGTTCACCTTCCGAGTCCGCATCGAGGAGGGAGAGCTGGAGCCCGACGCGGTCCGCGAGCGGCTGGCGGCCGACGGCGACGCGGCCGACGACTCGGCCGTCGGGGACCGGCTCGCGGAGACGGCCGTCCCGGGGAGCCTCGACGACCTGCCGCGGGCGGCGCGCTCGACGATCCGGGACGCCGCGGTGGCCGTCGCAGCCGGCGACCGACGCAAGGCGCTCGAACTGGCCCGCGGCCTCTGTCCCTCGCCGTGTGTCGACGACGCCCCGACGACGGTCGACTACGGTGAAGACGAGACGGCCGCCTGTCACCGCGTCGACCCCAGTCGTCCGGCCGACCCCTCGGACTGACTCGCCCGCGAGGCCGTCAGTCGAAGATCCGGTGTTTCGACGCCTCGCTGAACCCGTCGCTGGCCTCGACGGCGGCCGCCCTGACTCGTCGGAGTTCCGCGACCGGTGTCTCGTGCTCGTCGACGCGGAGGTCGTGGTACGGTGTCGTCTGTGGCGCCCAGATCAGGAGCGCCGCGGACGTGTGGCCACGTTCGTCGCCACCGGCTTCGACACCGGCCGCGAGCGCGTCCAACAGTCGCTCGCCGATCCGTCCCTCCGACTCCAGAAACGTCTCGCCGGCCGCGGTCAGTGTCGCCTCCCCGGTGAGGATGTTGCCGGCGACCGTCACACCGGCGTCTTCGTACAGGCGGTGGTCCGAGTACGGGTCCGTGTTCGCTCCGGTGAACCCGAACACGCCGTCGTCGTCGACGCCGTGGAGCTGTCTGTTCTCGGCGTGGTCGTCCCGCGCGAGCAGTCCCGAGAGGGCGTCCTCGACCGCGAGGTCGTCGAGGAGTGCGATCCCTCGTCGACCGAGTCTCACGTTGACGAACGCCTGCGTCGCGACGACGCCTCGGCTGCTCACGAACGGACAGAACGCACCGACGGCCGGGGCGTCCGTCGTCACCGCCACGGCGTACGCCGCCCCGTCACCGACGTCGTGTGCCGACGAGGGGACACGGGCACAGATGGAGAAGGTCACGTTCGGCGTTGGACCCGACTCGGAAAGTAACCCCGACCGAATATTTCCGGCCGCGAGGCTGCGGCCTCGTCGCCGGCACCGCCTCCCACGTCGGCAGGAGCACCGTCGCCGCCGGGCTGTGTCGCCACCTCGCGGACTGCGGACGCTCTGTCGCGCCGTTCGAGCCCCGGAACGTGAGCGACGACGCCCGCGCAGTCTCGATCGCGGCGGGAGCGACAGACGAACCGACCTCCGGCGACGAGAGAGTCGGCTCTCGGTCCCGGTCGTTGCCGTCTTCTGACACGACTGGCCCCGGCGCGACGGCACGAGGTGACGAACCGCCCCGCCGACCCCCCACCTCGCGCGAAACCCGCCGAGATCGACCGGCTCGAACGATTAATCAGATATCTTATGTTTCTTGAAACCCGTCAGACGCACGCAGTCTGTTCGGTCGGCGGTCTCGGCGCACGGGTCGCTGTAAACCACATAACGATATACCAAATCTGCAAACGGCCGCTCCGGCTCCGGGGAACTCGAACGTAGTCTGCGTCGGTGTTGCCGGTTGGGTACGACAGTCAGACGGCGCGTGACGAACCGAACGTCACGACGGCACTGTCACACCGCTCACCGAGACGTGAGAAGACAGAATCTCTGCGAGTTGTCGCTCGTCGCCTCGCTACCGCGGCCTGCCGACGACGGGCCAAACGCCAGGCTCCCGGTGGAGGAACGACACGGCCGTCGTGGCGGGCACCACTGGCGTCGTCAGCGGGCTGTGCCGCTCCCGGAGGATCACGCCGACGATCGCCGCACCGAGTACAGCACCGACGCGGACGCGAAGTACCAGAACCGCAGCCGACGGCTCTCCGACGTTGTCGACACGAGGAAGCGTCTCAGCGCCCGGTATCCGCTCTCGACCCGTCACCGCTTCGGGTACAGTCGCGTGATCCGGTTCGGTGCCGCCTCGTCGTCGCCCGGTAGGTCGAGGTTCGTCTTCCAGATGTAGTACGTCGCGTCACTGCCAGCGTCGGCGTCGTCGGTGACGGGTAGTCGGATCCGACGCGACGCGACTCTCCGTCGAGGCGATCGCTCCGTCCAGAGTCGGTTACGCGCCACCAATCGGTGGCAGGTCGACCCTCAGAGTAGCCGAGTCGCCGCGGTGGGCTCGGCGGCGGCGTTCGTTCGGCACGGCTCGAACCACCGGACGCCGACAGGGACCCGCTCGGCAGTGGTTTCAGGCCTCCGTTGCCCGACAGACCGGTGGTTCAGGCTACCACTGACCGGCGTAACCCGGCACAATACAATACCAGCGTGGATCTACTGTGCGGGGCGCAATGTTCGACTACGAGCAAACAGGAACCGACTGGTCGGTAGTGAATTCGACCGGTGCGGAAGCGCCGTCGTTCTCGGGGTCGTTCGTCAGATGAATCGGAGACAGTTGCTGCTGTTGTTCGGTGGCGCCGCCGGCGCTGGTGTCGTCGGGACGAGTGCGTTCAGCAACGTCGCGGCGAGCCGGGACGTCAGTGTCAGTGTCGCCGACGATGCCAGTGCGTTCGTCGGGCTGACCCCATCCGGTGGGCCGAACGGGGAGTTCGCCACCGCGACGGGCGCCGGCCAGCTCGAACTTGGATTCGGCGAGACGGACGCGGGTGGGCGAGGGCTCGGAGCGCGCTCCGTCTACACGTTCGACAACGTGTTCGAGATTCGGAACCGAGGGACACAGACGATCTACGTCTGGGGGTCGTTCGACTTCGACGACTCACCGTTCGATCGGGGGGACGTGTACTTCTACCCGGAGAGTGACGACGACGAGAGACTACGCGACGACGAGGAGTCGGCTCTCGCGCTGGATGTTGGTGAGCGGGAGTCGATCGGTGTATACGTCGACACCGACGCAGTCGAGACCGACCAGACACTCTCGGTCACGATCCACGCGGACACTGACGAACCGGAGTCGTCGAACGCGGTCGACCGAGAGGAGATCGAGACACAGACCGTCTCGTCACCAGACGGTTCTGTCGACGTGACGGTCGACGTCTCGTCGGGCGTGCCGGAGTACAGTGTCGACTACGAGGGGACGACGTACCTCGAACGGTCCCCGATCGGGTTCGACTTCGACGGGCAGCCGGCGTTCGGAACGGCAGTCAGTGGGACCGGTCCGACGGTCGTCGCCACCGGCAGCGAGCGCGGGACAGCGACCGAGACGTGGACGCCGGAGTGGGGCAGCTTCGAATCCGTCTCGGAGACGTACGGCTATCTCAGTCTGAGCGTCGAAGAGTCGACAGAGCCCGGGAGGTCGGCGGTGCTCGAACTCCGGGTGTTCGACGACGGGTTCGGCTTCCGGACGGTGCTCCGGGACGGGTTCGGGACGTTCACCCTCAACTCCGAGAACACGGAGTTCAACTTCGCGGGTGACTACACGAGTTGGTGGATCGAGAACGAGTGGGTGAACCCACGGTTCGAACAGGAGTACACGGAGTCACCGCTCACCGAGATTCCGGCCGGCGGTGGGACGACTCGCCCGAACGGCAACTCCGTTCGGCGGGGGGTACACACACCACTGACCGTGGAGACAGACGACGACACGTACCTCAGTGTCCACGAGTCGAACCTCGACGACTACGCCACGCTGTCGTTGGCTCCGCAGTCGAACGACGGGACTCGGAAGCTCGCAGCCGAACTCGCACCACTACCGGACGGGTCCTCGGTGAAGGCAGCGAGCCCGCACGTAACACCCTGGCGGACCGTGCAGTTCGGGGACACACCAGGGGACCTCGTGGAGTCACAGCTCGTTCCCCTGCTCGCCGACCCACTCGACGAGTCGGCGTTCCCGACGGACGCCGACAGTGTCGACACGTCGTGGCTGGAGAACGGTCGGAAGTACATCGGGATCTGGTGGACGATGATCGCCGGCAGCGCCAACTGGGAGTACCAGTCCGACGACGCTCTCGAGCGCGCGGGGCGAGACCCGGCACGGTACACCCACGGTGCCCGCACCGAGCGGATGAAACGGTACGTGGCTTTCGCCAGTGAACACGGGTTCGACAGTGTTCTCGCAGAGGGGTGGAACCAGGGGTGGAGCGACTACGGCGCCAACGCCGACGGGACGGCTCTCGAGATGGGGGTCGACGACTCGTATCCGGACTTCGACGTGAACGCCGTCACCGAGTTCGGAGCGAATCGCTCGAACCCAGTCGAGATGACGATGCACAACGAGACGTCCGGGAACCTCGGCAACTACGAGGACGAGATCGAGAACCGGGACCTCTTCGCGGAGTACGAGACCGCCGGAATCCGGTCGATCAAGAACGGCTACGTCAACGACCCCGGGTTGTACGGGAACTCGGACGATCGGGACGAACTGACCCACACACACCACTCGCAGCGTGCAGTGAACCACCACCGAGAGGTCATGCAGGCCGCCGCCGCGAACCAACAGATGTTGGAGATCCACGAGGGGATCAGACCGACCGGTGAGATTCGGACGTACCCGAACGTCGCCGCTCGAGAGGTCGTGAAGGCACAGGAGTACGACGGCTTCGGTGAGTTGGGGTCGAGCGTCGGACGAGACCACCACGTCACCCTCCCGTTCACCCGGATGCTCGCCGGGCCGACGAGCTTCCAGCCGGGGATCTTCGACATCACGTTCAACGAGCCCGACGAGGCGGGGCAGATCCAGACGACACGGGCCAAACAGTTGGCGATGTACCCGACCTACCTCGCCGGGCTCCAGATGGCCGCCGACCGGATCGAAGCGTACGTCGACAACACGTTCGAGCTCGGCGAGTTCGTCCAAGCGCAGTCTGGCGATCTCGACGGGATGATCACCGCCGATCAGTGGCGTAACGCCTACGGCGCACACTACGTCCCGTTCGACCCCAACCGCGAACCAGACGGAGCGACAGTGACGTTCACGGTGGAGAACGTTCCGAGCACCGGGACGTACGACCTCCACCTTCGATACGCGAGTGACGAAGAGGAGAATCGGAGTGTCGTCACCGACAACGGGAATCCGGAACTCTCGGTCGTCGTCGACGGCTCCAGGCAACAGCTCGCGCCGTCGTTCACGGACTACTGGGACGACTGGCAGATCCACACCGCGTCGATCGACCTCGAGGCTGGCACCAACACGGTCGCACTCGAACTCGGGGCGGAGGACGTCGGCGGGTTGAATCTCGACACCGTCGGTGTCACCGAGACGGGGGAACCGGCTCCGTTCCCCGCGGCGTACACCGACTTCGGGGACGAACACATCGAGAGGGAGAACTACGAGACGGTCCCGGAGTTCGAGTTCATCGAGAACGTCCCGACGAGTTGGGACGAGACGACCGTCGTGGACGCCGCCATCGGGGAGTACGTCGTCGTCGCCAGACGCAGCGGCGACGAGTGGTATCTCGGTGCGATGACAGACGGGAGTGCTCGTAATCTGACAGTGCCGTTGGAGGAGTTCCTGACGACTCGGGAAGACGGATGGTCGGTGACGGAGTACGCCGACGCCAACGGAACAGGCGTGGACGACAATCCGACAGCGGTCGACATCAGCAGCTACCGACTCTCCGCAGACGACTCTCTGGCCATCTCGATGGGTGCCAGTGGTGGCACCGCAGCGCGGATTCGGCCTGCCGACTCGTCTGACCTCCCCGACCGTATTGCCGACCTCCTCGATCCGAGAGGGGACGACGACGGTCCCGGTCAGTACGAGTACCCGGAAGCCGACGCGTTCTACGAGGACGCGTTCGACCTGCGCCGGTTCGTGATCGAGGATCTCGGTGAGAGCTACGAGTTCACGTTCGGGGTCGGACAGCTACGGAGGGTGTTCGGCGCCCCCGACTTCGCGCCACAGTTCTTCACCGTGTGGCTCCACGACCCGTCGCGCTCGGACGGAAAGACGACGGAGATCGAGGGCGAAGACGGGCTGGAGGTGAACGTGGAGTTCGACGACGAGTGGCACTACCGAATCGCTGCCAACGGGTTCGGCCGGCCGGACTCGGCCGAGGTCGTCGACGCCGAAGGTAGTTCTCTCGGTACTCCCGAGCTGAACGCCGATCTCGAGGCCAACACGGTCACACTCGTCGTCGACAAGGGGAGTCTGGGAGACCTCGATCTGAGCGAGGCCGGGGCAAGAGTCCTCCCGGTGGTCGGCTCCGAGAACTTCGGGGAGTACCGGGGTGTCGAGGCCGGCGACCCGACTGGGTTCACGTTCGGCGGGGCGAAATCGGGTGCGCAGGAGAACGCACCGCGTGTCATCGACCTGATCACGCCCGAGGGGGAAGGTCAGGCGGGTGCGCTCGCGTACGACGGCGACTCGAAGGCATCGTTACCGTTCGTCAGCCTGCAACAATCGTAGGCTGGCCCCCTCTCGGTCCCCGTGGTCTGTCTCACACGGGCCCCGAATCGAGACGGCCCGGACGACCGTGTACTGCGACCGTCCATCGACGAGCGGTCGTCAGTCGCTGGTCGTCGTGGGTGTGCCATCGCGTTCGCTCCCGCGTGATCGCCAGACAGCTTGGAGGTACGCACCGAAGAACATCTCGGCGAGTGCCCACAGAATCGTGACGTTCCCGAAACCCGAGCCCGCGTGTGCCGCGCCGGGACAGATCCCCGAGACACCCCACCCGGCACCGAAGACGACGCCGCCGACCGCGACGTTGCAGTCCGTCGATTTCGGTCGCCGACCGTAGGTGTCGCCGGTCACCGGAGTGGTCGACGGTAGCCGCCGGCGACCGTCACCGGCGACTCACGGCTCCGGCTGCTCGAACCCGTCCTCGAACCGGAAGGTACCGTCGCGCTGGACGACCTCGCCGTCCACTTCGATCCGGGAGTCCTCGCTCATGTCGACGATCATGTCGAGGTGGATCGACGACTCGTTGCGTTCGACCGGGCTGTCTTCGGGGACGTTGGCCTCGTAGGCGCGGCCGAGCGCTAGGTGGACGGTGTCGCCCATCTTCTCGTCGAACAGCATATTGTAGGTGAACTGGTCGATCTCGCGGTTCATCCCGATCCCGAGCTCGCCCAGACGACTGGCGCCGTCGTCGGCCGCCAGCGTCGCCGCGAGCGCGTCCTCGTTGTGTTCGGCCTCGAACGCCGTCACCTCCCCGTCTGTGAACGTCAGCTTCGCGCCCGTCACCTCCCGTCCGCGGGTGATCACCGGCTCGTCGAACAAGACCGTCCCCTCGACGGAGTCCGGGACGGGCGCGGTGAACACCTCGCCGCCGGGGAGGTTCTTTCGGGCGTCGTCGTTGGCTGTGACGGTGCCGTCGACGGACATCCGGACGTCCGTCTCGTCGCCGGAGACGATCCGCACCTCCTCGGCCGGGTCCAGCAGGTCGACCATCTGCGCCTGGAACGCGCTCTGTTCTTCCCAGTCCATCGTCACGGCGTCGTAGACGAACTCCTCGTAGGCCGGGGTCGACATCTCCGCCTTCTGGGCGGTGCCGGGGTGGGGGAACTGGGTGCCGACCCACCGCGTGTCGAGCACTGCCTCCTGAATCGGCTTCCGGAGCTTCCGCAACGCGACCTGTCGTTCGGGCGGCACGTCCGACGACTCGTGTTGGTTCGCCGAGCCGCGGATTACGATCACCACGTCGGCCGCCTCCATCAGCGCCGCCGTGTGGTCCGGCGTCTCCAACGCCTCCGGGTCGGCGGCCAGCGAGAACGCCCGCTGGGCGCGTTGGGGACGACTCACCACGACCGGGTTGGCGTTCCGCTCGCCCAGCTTCTCGTGGAGCGCCGTCACCAGTGGCTCCGTCCCTCGATTCCCTCGGATCACCACGTCGTCGTTCGGCTGGACGTCCGTGGAGTGGTCGACGATCACCTCTGCGTGGTCACGAACACGTTGGTCCACACTGTCTCCCACGGTCCGCCTCCTATCAAACCCGGCGACACGTCCGCGGTCGCGTCACCGGCGGCCCCGCCCGGAGTCCGACGTGGTCGTCGTGGAACCGCGAGCGGTGAGTCGTCGTGGAACCGCGAGCGGTGGACCGTCGGACTCACTGCGCAGCGCGAGCCAACACCTGTGGCACGACGACGGCCTCGACCACGGCGATTGCGAACGCGACGTTGCGAGCGAGCCCGTCGAGGAAGACGACCGCGACGGCGGCGACGACGAGCGCGTTCGTGATAGGGACCCCGTACCGGACAGCCGGGTTCTGAAACAGGCTCGACACGAGTGGGTCGACACTCTCGGAGGCTAAATCCACGTCCGCGTGTCTCAGTGAGCGAAACACGACGCCCGCGGTACACGTATCACCGCGAGACACCCGAGCCGTCGTTTTATCAATCCGACACCTCACTCGGTGGTCGTGTCCCTGCCACGCCCAACCGTGACGCTCGTCGTCGTCCTCCTCCTGGGGTTGCCGCTCGTTCTCGCGCCGTTCGCCGTGCCAGCGCCGGATCTCGACCGGACGTACGAGGCGGTCGCGGTCGAGCCGGAGACGGACGCGACCGTCGTCGCCCACCGCGTCGACGAGGTGGCGAACCTCACCGCCGACGCGGACACGCCCGCCGACCGCGACGTGCTGGACCGGGCCGTCGACGCTGGGCCGGTGACCGTGCGTGACCGGGAGTCGCCGTTGGCGAGGCTCGACGACCACGAGTACGCCGTCTACGACGGTCGGTACTACCGTGTCGTGACGCGTCCGGGCGAGAACGCATCGGTGCCAACGGCGGCGACGACCACGGCGACGACCGAGACGCAGACGACCACGGCGACGACCGAGACGCAGACGACCCGGTCCCCGACCGCTACCCCGATCCAGAACGCCTCGGGGTTCGAGCCGTTCACGCTGCGACTGCGGTCCGTCGCCGGCGAGACGGTGGTGTCGTCGCTGGCGGAGCGGTACGAGGAGGTCCGGCCGGCCGTCCGACGGATCGTCGACCAGGGAGAGGCGACGATCTCGCCGCCGGACGGCGACGGCCTGGGGCGGCTGCTCGTGCCACCGAACGTGCCGAGCGTGGTCGTCCGCGACGGGACGTACTACGCCGTCAGCGAGGTGAACCCGCTGGCGACGGTCGGCAGCTACGCGGGGTTCTACCTCCGCGCCGCGCTCCTGCCGGCGCTCCAACGGCTCGGCGTGACGTACGTCGGGGTCGCCGTCGGGACGTACGCCCTCGCGGCGGTCCGGAGGCGACGCGACCCGCTGACGGAACGGCGCGGGCTCGGGCTCCTCGGCGGGGTGTTCGCGCTCCAGGTCGCCACCGCAGCCCTCCAGTCGCCGGTGGCGTCCGCCGGTGCGCCGTTCGACGCGCTACCGGCCGGCGTCGGAGCGGCCGTGGTCACGCTGTTGGTCGGCGGGCTGGCGGCCGTCTCCACGCTCCCGGTCGCGGCGACGCTGCTCGTCGGGGTCGCGTGGCACCGACACGGTCTCGGCCGTCGGGTCGCGCTGGCGGTGGCGGCCGTTGTCGTCGCCTTGGTCGGTCACGCCGCGCTGTCGGCCGCCCTCGCCGACTCCGTCTTCCCGGCCGTGTTCGCGGTGTTCGTCGGCGGGATCGGCCTGCTGGCTGCCGTCCCGGTCGTCGGGCTGGGGTACGTCCACGCCGGTGACGTTGGGGGTACGCCCGGAAGCGACGCCGACGGCTGACGGTGGCCCTCGCCGTGGGCGGGCGAAACCCCACACCTATCGACTTCCCGACGGCACCGACTACTCTCCTCAGTAAAATAGGCAGGCACCAACTATATGATGCAGCCCCCTCTCTGTTCGAGTGATGACGGACGACGAGCCCGAGTCGCCGCCGAGTCTGGCCGCGGAGTGGTCCGAGACGGTCGCCAGTGAGTCGACACGCGACAGGGTGTACGCAGTCGCGCTGGAGCTGTACGAGCCAACGCGGGTGAGCGCGGTCGCCGACGAGGCAGACGTGGCGACGGAGACGGCCAGGGAGTACCTCCGGTGGTTCGTCGAGGTCGGCGTGTTGGAGCGGGTCGACGACACGCCGGCGACGTTCCGCCGGAACGACGACTACTTCGCCTGGCGTCGGGTTCAGGAACTCCGGCGGGAGTCGCCGGCGGAACTCCGCGAGCGGGCCGAGCGTCTGGCGGAGCGGGAACGGGCGTTCGCCGAGCGGTTCGACGCCGACGACCCCGCGGCCGTCGATGCGGTCGAACACGGAGGTTACGCCGACGTCGACGAGACGCTGACCGCGCTGGACCGCTGGCGAACTGTCCGTCGGCGCATCCGCGAACTCGAACGGGCGCGTCGGGAGCGCGACGACGGCCAGCCGGCGTCGGTCTGACCGATGGCCGACGAGGGGGCGTACACGAGAACCACACGCCACTTGACGCTCGACCGCCAACGGCCGCCGTGGACCCGACAGACAGCCGGCTCGTCGTCGTCGCGTTCGGGCTCGTCGCGCTCGCGGGGGTGATCGCTGCGGCGTCGCTCGTCGCGCCCGTCGGGGCGGCGACGCCGTCGCCGGTCACGGACGACACCGTAGTCGAGCGGGGGTACACCGCGGCCGCGACACGGGCGGCCGAAGAACGGGGGACGCGACTCCCGCGTGCGCAGGTGTTCTACTCACAGTACGAGTACGTCTTGGAGTACACCGGCGTCTCGCAGGCGCTGGCGGGGCTGGACGCCCCCGGGCGGGAGCGTCGGTTCGGCTACCCCCTGGCGATCTACGTCTCGGACTACGCCGACACGGGGGTGACGTGCCGTGACGGCGGGCTCCAGACGGAGACGGAGCCAGAGTGGCTGCCGGCCGGCGACGCGACGTACGTCGTCGACAGCGACGCGACGCTGCCGACCGGCGGGTCCCTCGTCGTGCCGTTCGACGACCGGGCGAGCGCTCGGGCGTTCGCGGACGACTGCGGCGGGGACGCAATCGACTGGACGACACTTCGGGAACGAGAGTACACCGTCGCCCGCGCGGCCGGCGTCGAGGCGGCCGTCCCGGAGCGACGCGGGCGTGCCGACCGGCGGGTCGCGGCCGTCCGCGACAGCCTCGACCGCCCGGTGTCGGTCGTGGTCGGCCGTGACGCGCCGACGCTGTCGGCGGCCGTCGACGCCGCGCCGCCGAACACGACGGTCCTCCTGCCGCCTGGGCGCTACCGCGGCGGGGTGAACGTGACGAAGCCGCTGACGATTCGGGCGCGGGGAGCCGGCGGCGACGGACCGGCGACGCCGACAGCGGGGTCGGTCGTCGGGGACGCGCCGTCGGCTGCGGTGACGGTCGACGGCGGCGGCAACGGCTCCGTGATTCGGGTGACGGCGTCGAACGTCACCGTCGCGGGGCTGCGACTCGTCGGCGTCGGCGAGGCGACGGTGCCGTCGCGCCAGGCGGTCGGCAGCGCGAACGGGTCGTGGGACGCGCGGGTCGTCACCGCCTACGGGTCGGGCGACGCCGGCGTCTGGGCGGACGATGCGCCGGGGCTGTACGTCCGGAACGTCACGATCGAGACGGGTGCCGGCGGGGTGTTGGCCCGCGAGAGCGACGCGGTCGTCGACGCCGTCCGCGTCCAGGGTGACGACGGCTGGCAGGAGGGGTTCATGGGTGTCGCGGCGCTGCGGTCGACGGTGGTCGTCCAGCAGAGCGTGTTCCGTGACGGCCGCGACGGGATCTACCTCCACCGCGCGGACGGGAGCGTCCTACGGGACAACCGATTCGTCCGCGGCCGGTTCGGCGTCCACCTGATGTACACCTCCGACGCGCTCGTCGCCGACAACGTCGCCCGCAGCCAGGATCTCGCTGGGGTCGTCGTGATGACCTCGCCGTCCGGCAACGCGATCGTCGGCAACGACGTGCGCCGGTCGCGGGCGGGTGTCCTCACCGCCGGCTCGCAGTCGTACGTCGCTCGGAACGTCGTCGTCGGCACGGACGACGGGCTGTCGACGGCCGCGACACAGTCGGTGTACGAGCACAACGTCCTCGTCGACAACGAGGCGGGGCTGAGCGCGAGCAGCGTCGTCCCCTCCAGCACGGTCGCCGCCAACGACTTCCTCGGCAACGAGCGCCACGCGGAGGTGAGCGCGAGCCTGCTCCGGGTGTTCGGACGCGACGGCCGGGGGAACTACTGGGCGGGCGCGACCGGGCGAGAGCTGCCCGACGGGACGCTCTCGCGGCCGTACGCGCCCACCGCCGCTCTGGACCGACTGCTCGCCCGGACGGACGCGGCGACGACGCTGCGCGCGAGCCCGGTCGTCGACGCCGTCCGCGGGCTCCGCGGGAGTGCCCCGGGGCTCCGGAGCGCCGGTGCCGTCGACCGGTCGCCGTTGGCCGAGCCGGCCAACCCCGAACTGTTGGCGGCCGCACGCGACGGCACCGCCGTCGGCGGCCCGGACTGGCTGCCGGCGAATCGCACCGCGAGCGCGCGAGCGACGAACGCGACGGACACGACGGGAGCGACGAACGCGACGGACACGACGAACACCACCACGACACACCGCGAGACACCATGACAGATCCACGACTCCACGCCGACGGCGTCACTCGGACGTTCGGCGACGTGCGGGCGATCTCCGACGTCGACCTCGCCGTGCCGGCGGGAGAGCTGACGGCGCTCGTCGGCCCGAACGGCTCCGGCAAGACGACGTTGTTGCGGCTGCTCGCGGGCCTCCTCGACCCGAGCGCCGGATCGGTCGGCTACGACGGTCCGGCGGCGACCCGGCGGGTGGGCTACCTCCCGCAGCGGCCGGCGTTCCGCCCGGGGTTCACCGCACGAGAGACGCTGGCGTTCTACGCCGGGCTCGTCGGCGACGACCCGGACCGGCTCCTGGATCGCGTCGGGCTGTCGGCCGTCGCCGACCGGCGAGTCGAGGCGCTGTCGGGCGGGACGACACGACTGTTGGGGGTCGCGCAGGCGCTTTCGGGCGCGCCGCCGGCTGTCGTCTTCGACGAGCCCGCCAGCGGGCTCGACCCGACGATGGCGACACGGGTGTTCGAGACTGCGGCGGCGTTGGCGGCCGACGGCCACGCCGTCGTCGTCTCCTCTCACGACCTCGCGCGGGTCCAACGCCGGGCCGACCGGGTCGCCGTCTTAGACCGCGGCGAGCTCGTCACCACCGCCCCGCCCGACCAGCTTCGAGACGAGTGGGGTGGTCCGCTCGTGGAGACGTTCGCCGACGCCGTCGGTGGCGACGGTGTGCTCCAGGCGCACGCGGACGCGGACCGCGAGGTGGCGGCGCAGCCGGATCGGTCCCCCTGCCCCGAAGCCGACACCCCGGCGGAGGTGGAGGAGTGACCGACGAGCCACGGTCGGGAGCGACGGCGCGTCTCCGAGCGGGACTGGCGGCGACGCGGGTCGTCCTCGGGCGGGAGCTCGTGGCGAGCGCGCGGAGTCGGACGTACGGGCTGCTCACGCTCGGGGTCCTGGCGGTCGTGACGGGTGTCACGGTCGTCGGCAGCGGCGTCGAGACGGGCTACGTCCCGGCGGTCGTCGACCTCCTCCGACCGACGGAGGTGTTGGTGCCGGCCGTCGCGTTCGCGGTCGGCTACCGTGCGGTCGTCGACGACAGACGCCGAGGGACGCTCGCGGTGTTGGAGACGTACCCCGTCCCCGGGCCGGCGTACGTCGCCGGCGTCTACCTCGGCCGACTGCTCGCGCTCTTGGTCGTCGTGACCGTCCCGTTGGGGCTCGTGGGCGTGGCCGTCGCGGTCACCGGCGGCCCCGCCTCGACCGTGTTCGCCAGCCACGGCGGCGTCGACTCGCCGGCGCTGTACGGCCGATTCCTGGCCGTCACCTGGCTGTTGGCCGCGGCGTCGCTGGCGGTCGCGGTCGCCGTCTCCGCGCTCGCGGGCTCGCGCCGCCGGGCGGTCGTCGCCGGGCTCCTCGGCCTCACTGTGGTCGTCGCCGGCGGCGAGCTCGGCCTCTTGGCGGCCGTCGCGGGCGAAGCCGTCGGCGAGGGGTCACTCGCAACCGCGCTCGCGGCGTCGCCGACGAGCGCCTACCGCGGACTCGTGTTCGAGACGGTGGTCGCGGTCGCCGTCGAGCGCTCACCCGGCGGGGTCGCCGCCGGCGCTGCCGTCGTGGGCCTACTTGCCTGGACCGCACTCGGGCTCGTGACCGCGACCGTCGCCGTCGCACGACGGTGACGGTCGCTCCGGCGAGCCGGAGTCGACAGGAACGTCTGCGTTAGAGGTTCGACACGAGCGTCCGTGTCACGTCGCCGGTGTCGATCACCTCGCCGCCGTGACTGTTCACGAACGCCTCGGCGTCGTCGGTCGCGGAGAAGGGGACGAGCGCCGGTCCCATCGCGCCTTCCACCTCGGCGTCGACGACGAGCGAGAGGTCGTTCGCGTCCGCGAACGCCGCGGGGTCGAGGTGGGCCGACACCACCGGTGGCGACCCGGACACCTCGTAGTCGACGGTGCTGTAGTCAGTGAGGTACGTCACTCGCGGGTCGGTCTCCGCCTGGCGGAAGCGGTGGCGGTAGGTACAGACGGCCGAACAGAACTCCGTCGGCTCGTCGTCGCCGCCGTACACCGTCTGGCCGGCCGGGCCGGGCTGGTCCGCGGCGACCATCCCACACTGGGCACACTGGGTGTCGCCCGCGGCCGCGACCGGCCCTGGTGCCGTCTCGCGGCCGAGACAGCCCGTGACCGCGACCCCAGCGACGACGCTGCCGTACAGGAACTCCCTGCGCGTTCTGTCCATACGTGGGCGTTCGGAGGCGGGGCTGAAGGTAACTTCGATTACGCCGTCCGACGGCTCGTCACCGACTGCGAGACTCGAACAACAGTTCGATCCGGTCGATCTCCGTGTGTGTCAGGATCTGCTCGCCGTAGGCGTCGTCGGCGAACTCCGTCGGATTGTTCGTCGCCAGTTCCGTGACCCCGTCGCACTCGACGCCGACATCGTGTGCGTCGAGGACGACTCGGAAGTCGTCTGTCCGATCCTCGGCCTTCAGCCCAGAGAGTTCGTCGTGGAGGTCGTACTCGTCTCCTGAGTAGTCCCGGAACCGAATCCAGTCGATCAGTCGCTCGTACAGCTCCTCTCGCCGTTCTTCCGCCAGCTTCTCCAGTCCACGGGCGAGTCCGCGAAGCTCTCGGTCCACGTCCGTGACCGACTCGCCTACCTTTCCCTCGTAGTAGTCTTCGAGATATCGCCAAGCGTCGTTCTCGTACCGATCGACTCCCGAACGGAGCTCCGAAACGTCTTCTTCAGACAGGGTGCCGCTGTAGTCGGTTCGTAGCTCACGACAGTGCGAGAGTACCCCGTTGCGCTGCCGTTCCAGAATCTCGTCGCGCTTCCGCTGGAACACGCGCTCTACGTGCTCGGTCGCGTACAGTTGTTTTCCCTCAGCGGAGACGTACCGTCGGCACTCTTTGGCGGCCGGATCGACCAGGAAACAGTAGCCCAGGATCACTCCCTTATCCAGGAAGGCGTCGACCGTCATCAGTCGAGATTCTCGATCTCCTCGTGGATCGTCGCGTTGTAGCTTTCGGCCACAGTCGAGAGCCCGACCTCGGGTTCGTGCGTCGACAGGGCACGGGATCGCACGGTTTCGACCTGGGCACGGAACTGCTCGATCTCGCGGCGCGCCTCGACTGCCCACTCGTGAAGCTGCTCCGTCGGAACGTTGTTCCTGACCTCGAACCGGAGGTACACCCGAGAGACGGCTTCGACCATCCGTTCGTGAAAGGCTTCGAGTTCTTCGGCTGGGGCACCGTTGTCTGCGAGCAGTCGAAAGGTGTCGTCCCAGAGGAGGTACTCGTCGGCAAGCAGTTCGTAGCGATCCTCGGGAAACGCCTCCAACATCCGGTCGAGCCCTTGGACGACGGCGTCGGGCGTGCTGTGGTCGAACCGTCCGAGCGACGCCTGTCGGGCTCCACGCTTCCGTCTCTCGTACAAGACTCCTCGTAGCATCGCGTACCGCTCGACGAACTCCGACGGAGCGTACGCTCTGTACTGGTACCGTTCTAACTCGCGCCAGTCTTTGTCACCGTGTCTCTCGACGATCTGCTGAACGACTGACCGAACTGTCCGGCGTAACTCCGGATCGAGGTGTGCAAAATCCGTCTCGGAGACTCGGTCGGCCGGGTAGTACGCCTGCCCGCTGTGGTAGTTCGCGTTCGGCGTGAACGCGATCTGCTCGCGGAAGGCGTCCTCGACCACCGTGAGCCCGTAGAAGTACCAGTGTGACTGGAGCCCGATGTCGAGTCCGTGGTCCGACCGGAGCTTGAGGTCCGCAATCGTCGTCAGCTTGTGGTAGCCCGTCCGCGACAGCTCACCGTGACCCTCCTCCCTGTGCACGGAGAGGACAGAGTAAGCAAGAAACTCCGGCCCCCCGAGACTGTCGGGGTCGACCGCTTCTCCTAGGTCACTCATCGATCATCGTTCCCTCTTGCGTTCGGATCATAAAGTGTCTGGCTATTAGCTCTGTGGGTGAGCCTCCGCTTGACGACTCTCTGTACCCGACGACGCGATCAGACCACCGGCTCGACGACGACGTGCTCGTGTTTGAGCCGCGGCGCTTTCGCCCGGCCCTGCTCGACGTACTCCACAACGTCGATACGGGCGAGTCGCTGGAGATCGCGGCTGACGACCGCCTTGTCGAGATCCAGTTCGTCTGCGAGCGCACGGACGGAGCGCGGCTCGGCTTCGGCGAGGTGGTCGACGATTGCGAGCCTGCGGTCGTGAAACAGATCCTCGGCGCGCTCACGCGAGACGACGAGTGTGTCCGTCAGGCCGTGCTCGGCGAGCGCCTGTGAGACCACGGCGCGACGTTCTAGTCGGGCGTCTGTGTCGGCGTCGTCCGGGTCGAAAGTGGTCGGATCTGGCACCGACTCTGTTGGGGATTCGAAGTTCGACATTCTGGCCACTCTCAACCGTTGTTAATGCTGCAACAGTTAAGAGTGTTCTGGTAGCATCGGTGGGCAAGATTATTGTCAATTAATATGGAAATCTCATTGTGGAAAAGTTTTAATTTCGTGTATCACCTATTGTACAGTGAAGCGCTGCTCCTAGGACACCGTCAGACAAGAGTAGTCCGAGTGGTGGTTTTCCTGACGCACGAGTCGTAGAGCGACCGAGACGCCATCTCTGCGCGTGCGACGAGCAACTCCAGAGTGATTTACAATGATTTCACAAATCCAACTGAGTTTCGAAGGAGGCGACAACAAATGAACCGATACACAACTATCGACCTTGGGGAGTATCGAGGAGACAACTACTTTCTGACATCGTTCGTTGAACCAGACCCAGACGACTATGACGACTACACGCCTGCCGAGAATGCCGAAAACTACGGCTGGGTGGTCGTCCAGAAGGCAGAGTCACCTATCGACGACAACAATCAGGTCGTACGGATGGATACTCGGCACGAGGGACCACACCTCGACAAGGAGTATCTGTCGTCTGACAGCGACGAAGATGATAAGATCCGGCTTGACGACGGGTACTCGTTCTTGCGGATGCGAGATTATCTGTTAGCCAACTGGGAGCAGTTCGTAGACCTGTACATCACGAACAACGAATAGCCCGGTTGCGGGACCGAGCTCATCTGTGACGTAACGGTCCCGACTCGGGTCTTCGACTGTCGGCGAGCCAGTACCTGTGACGAAACACCACCAACTATGATCTGCTGTACCTCATCTTTACTGTCACCCATCGTCGGCTAGAAACACCCCTGAGGGGTCCCGCAGTCAGACCCAGTGTCACCCCAGTGAGACGTTCCAGATCACGCTCAGTGACGACCGGCACGTCGACGACGGCGAACAGTCCCCGCGTGTCTGTCTGTCGGTCCACCGCGACACTCGGCAGCGCCACGCGGTGTGACAACGACCCACACTGCAGCGGAGCGTTCAACACCGTCGTCGGTGTGGTGCCGCCGTGGCACGATACGTCGTCTCCGACCACCACCTGGGACACGCGAACATCATCGGCTACTGTGATCGGCCGTTCGACACGGTCGGCGCGATGGACACCGCCCTCGTGCGACGGCACTTCGAGGTCGTCGACCCGGGTGATCGGGTGATCCACCTCGGTGACGTTGCGATGGACATGCAGGACGGCACGGAGACGGTCGAGCGACTGGAGACGCTGGGTGTCGACCTGCTCGTCCGCGGGAACCACGACGTGGGGCTCTCGGACGGCCAGGCACCGGTGCCGGTCGTCGAGAGCTGTCGGCTCTCACACGACGGCTACGACTTCCGGTGTGCCCACCGACCGAGCGACATCGTCGACAGTTGGGACGGGTGGGTGATCCACGGCCACCACCACAACAACGACCTGGAGACGTACCCGTTCGTCGACGCCGCCGCCCAGCGCGTCAACGTCGGCGTGGAGCTCCTGGCGTTTCGACCGCTCGCGCTGTCGACACTGACGGACGTTCTCGACGACTGTGACGCGACGACGCGACTGGAGACGGTCGCCGATGCCCGGGCGCGACTGGAGTGACCGGGGGGGTGGTGACAGTCGCCGGCGGCCGAGAACTGTCGCCGTCACACCGACGGGGCTGTCCGGAGAGACGACCCAGGAGACCACGGCCGACACGGAGCAGTTAGTGACCGCGACGCCGGTGTTAATAGCCTGTAGCAGTCTCGGCCACCTGCTTTTTAACAACACTTTTTATGCTATCGTTCGTCAGTTAGCAATGCAATGTCGTACGCCTGCTCCAGTTGCGATGCACAGTTCCAGAGTGCCGCCGGCGTGACTCAGCACGTCGCGCTCCACCACGACACGTGCGCGGAGTGTGACGAGTCGTTCGAGGACACGGACGCGCTGCGCGAGCACGTCCACGAGAGTCACTGACGGCCGCAGTCGGCCGGCTGCCAGAACAACGGCCGGACGGGACACCTCTCGTCGTCACACCGTGAGGAGCGAGACAGTTCTCAACCCCAGCCGACGGTCGAGTCGTCTCAGCCCCGCCGTTCTGGACCGTAAGCTGTGCGCTCGCTCGTCTCTCGATCCTTGTCACTCGCGGTGTCGGCCGTCTGGTCGTCACCGACCGGGAGCGTCGTGTACGCGACGGAGACGGACTCGTCGACGCCGCGGACGGTCCCGACGAACGTCGACAGTCGCTCGGGGGTCGTCTCCAGTACGAACGTCTCCACACAGCCGCTGGTCTCGTCGAGACAGTCGTGGGTGCACGACCGGACGGCGGCGTCGAACTCGTGTCTGAGGTCCATCATCCGACGCTCGATCGCGGGTGTGTCGTACGCGAACGTCGCCGTCACGGTGGCGACCGTCCGTCCGTCCCCCTCGTCGAACGTCTCGTACTCCGACAACAACGACCGGCACGCCTCCCGGATCATCTCGCTGCGACCGCTGTAGCCGTGGGCGGCGACGAACTCGTCGAGCGCGTCCCGGAGCGCTTCCGACATCGCGGTGCTGACGATGGGCATATGCTAAATCTGTAGCCAGGATTAATAGTCTTAGTGGTAAGGTAACATCACTGTTGGCAACTCTGAGTAACGGCCCAGACAGTCGTTTTTCGGGACCGACGCCTCGGAAGGCGCAAAAGCGTCCCGAGACGACTTCTCCGCTCGAACTGCGCTCGGTCTGTGTTCACCCCGTATTCGGCCCGTGTTCGACCACCTGCCAACTATTGTCATCTGCTTTCCCCGCTTACCGTCAAGCTTATTAGAAACAGCAACTGAGTTAGCAACAGAGATGGCACACATCCACCTCGGAGAAGGGTCGTTCCCGTTGTGGGCGCTGGCGCTGTGGACGGCGTTGGGCGTCGCGCTCGTCGCCGGGATCGTCTACCGGACCAGGAAGGGCGGTATCGAGACGCGCCAGATCGCGCTCGCGGGCATCGGCGCGGCAGCGAGTTTCGCGGTGTTCCAACTGAACATCCCGGTGTGGGGTGGGATTCACATGAATCTCACTGGACTCGTCGGGATTCTCGCCGGGCCGTTGCTGGGGGCGTTGATCGCGCTCGTCGTGAACGTGTTCTCGGCAGCGCTGGGACACGGCGCAGTCGGGCTGTTGGGTGCGAACACGCTGGTCAACGCCAGCGAGGCGATCGTCGCGTACTACGCCTTCCGGGGACTCGTCCGGCTGGACTGGGACACGTTCCCCGCGAGCACGGCGGCGGCGACAGTTGGGCTGGCGACGGGTGCGCTGGCGATGGGCGGGATCATCGTCGTCAGTGGTGTCAACGGTAGCGCGCTCCCGCGGGCCGATCTCGCGGTCGCAGTCGCGGGGCTCGTCGGGCTCAACCTCGGCGTCGCCGTGATCGAGGGGCTGCTCACGGGGTTCGTCGTCCAGTTCCTGGCGTCCGTTCGACCAGACCTGATCGGACGCGAGAGTAGCGCCGCAGACGACAACACGGGGGTGACGGCTTGATGGACCGCTGGAAGCAGTACGGCGGACTCGCGGCGTTGTTCGGCGCGTTCCTCGCGGCCGGGCTGTGGGGGTTCACTGCCACCGGCGGGGCGCTCCCGTGGGCGAAACGCTCCGCGAAAGCCCTCCAGCGGGGAGTGAAGGACAGCAGCGGCGCGCTCGTCGACTTCGGCCGCGGCGTCGTGATCGCCGGGCCAATCCGGAAGGGTGGTGTCGTGATGGAGTTCTTCGCGCTCGTCGCCCTCCTCGCCGTCGTCGGCGTCGGGCTGTATCTGTACGCCGACCGTTACAGTCGGTCGTCGGGCGCGGCTGCCACGGACGACCGCGACCCCTCCACACGCCGATGACGACACTGTCGAACCACGTCCCGGACCCGCGGCTCGTCACCGCGTTCGCACAGCACCGCGACAGCCCGTTCCACCGGGTCAATCCGTGGACGAAAGTCGCACTCACGGGTGCGTTCGTGGTGACAGTCACTGTCGCCGACAGTCTCGCCGTGCTCGCGGGCAGCTACGCCGCGACGCTCGCCGTCTACGGCGTCGCCGGGCTGGCGTACCGCCGGCTCGCGGGGTGGTACACGCTGCCGGCGTTGTTCGTCGTCTCCGTCGCCGGGCCGCTGGCGTTCCTCGAACCCGGGACGGCCGTCGGTGGCAGCCTCTCGACACCCGTCGGCGACCTCTCAGTGACCTGGACCGGACTGACGCTGTTCGCGGAGTTGGCGTTCCGGTCGCTGACGGTCGTTACGTTCACGCTCGCGGCGGTGGCGACGACGCGGTACGCCCACGTCGCGGCCGTGCTCGGGCGACTGCTCCCCCGGCCCGTGGACCAGATCGCGTTGTTGACCTACCGGTTCACGTTCGTGATGATCGAGACGCTGGAGGATCTGCTGAAGGCGGCGCTGTCGCGTGGTGCCAGCCTCTCGGAGTTCTGGTCGAACCGTCGGCTGTACGCCCGGCTGCTCGGGACGACGATGCTCACGGCCGTCGAACGCTCGGAGCGACTCGTCGTGTCGATGGAGGCCAGAGGCTACGACGGGACGGTCACGCCCTCGGGTGACGCCGGGCGACCGCCCGCCCGCGAACTCGTGGCGGTCGCCGTCGTCTACGCGACCGTCGTCGCGTACGCCCTCGCCGTGTACGGGGTGGTGCCGTGAGCGACGCAGTCGGGGAGTTCGACGACATCGGCGACGGCACCCGAGACGGCGACGGTCGCGTAGACGCCGGCGGTACCCCACTGATCGACCTCCGGTGTCACGAGCACACGTACCCGGACGGCACGGTCGGTATCCACGACGTGACCTTCACGCTCGGGCAGTCGGAGGTGGTGGCGCTGGTGGGCGGCAACGGTGCCGGGAAGTCGACGCTGTTGGAGCATCTGAACGCCACGCTCGTCCCCGACGACGGTCGGCTCGTCGTCGGCGGGGTAGAGATTGACGACAGCAACCGCGAGGTGGCCCGCCGCGAGGTGGGGTTCGTGTTCCAAGACGGTGACACACAGCTCGTCGCGCCGACGGTGATCGACGACGTGGCGTTCGGGCCGCAGAACTACGGGGCGAGCCCGGAGACGGCCCGAGAGCGTGGTCGGGAGGCGCTCGCGGCCGTCGACGGCGCGGATCTGGTCGAGCGTGTCCCCCACTACCTCAGCGGCGGCGAAAAACGACTCGTCGGACTCGCGGGCGTGCTCGCCCTGGACCCGAGTGTGGTCGTCTTGGACGAACCCCTGGCCGGACTCGACCCTGAGCGATCGCGGCTCGTCGCCGACCGGATCGAACGGGTCCACCGCGAGGGCCGGAGCGTCGTCGTCTCGACACACGACCTGGCGTTCGCCGCGGAAATCGCCGACCGGGTCGTCGTGATGCACGACGGCGACGTGATCGGCACCGGGACGCCACGCGAGGTGTTCTACGACGACGACCTCCTCGCGCGGGCGAACCTCCACCCGCCCGCCGCCGTCCGGGTCGCCCGCGAGGTCGGTCTTGACGCACGACCCGTGACCGAGACGGCGTTGGTCGACGCACTGGCGGATCGTGGAGTCACTGCCGGCGCGCGCTTGGATGGGAGTGAGCACTGAACACCGACGAGAGTGACGGCACGGTCGCAGGCCGTGACGACACAGCCGCAAGCCATAACGGCACGGTCGCAGGCCGCGACGGCACCGGACGACACGTCCCCGAAGTGGTCACTCGACGGTGATCTTCGTGTAGGAGGCGGCCAGCCAACTCCCCCAGTCGAAGTGGTGTGTCGTGTCGTCCCAGGTGTCGTGGAGGATCAGCTCGTCGCCGCCTTCGTCGTAGCCGACGACGGTGACGGTGTGGTTGCCGTAGTTCTGGTTCCGGTCGTCCGCCTGGTCACCGCTGGTCATGTTGAGCAGGAACGGGCGACCGGCACCGATCTCCTGTTTCGTGAAGTTCGGGTGACTCCAGAGGTAGATGTTTCGGCCGTTGTAGGAGTCGTCTCCGGTGTCGAACTCGTTGATCCCGTTGTCGATGTCCGTCGGGAACGTCGACCCGGCGTCGTTGGTGTTCATGTCCTCGTGGAGGTCGTCGATGTACACCTCCTTCACGCTCTCGCCGACGTCCTCGTGGTACGCGAGAGCCATCGACGCCGCGATCGGGACACAGCCGTCCCAGTCGTCCCAGGGGTCGTCGGTGTCGCTCTCCGTCCAGGCCGGGACCTCCCAGAGCCAGTCGTAGTAGTGGCTGTCGGCTGTGACGTCGGTGGTAGTGTCGGCAGTGGTCACCCCCGTCGGCTGGGCGGCCACCCGCGAGGGATCGATCTCGGTCAGTGGTGCTGCGCGGCCGTTTCTGACGTTGACCCCGCGCCCGTCTGCGAGCTCGACGCCGTACTTCACGCCGCCGTGGTAGAGCAGTCGGTCGGTCGGGCGTGCGCCGTGACGCCGGGCGTGGGCACGAGTCGCCGCGACGCGCCGCTGTGGCGGCGTCGCGGTGCTGTACTCGATCACGTCCGCCCACTCCGGTCGCGCGCCGGCCGTGACGTACCCGAGATCACGGCCACCCTCCTGCACGGGGAACACGTACACCGCCGGGACTGCCGCCGGCCCCCGGGCCGCGTTCCGGGCGTGGAACGTCGTCGGCTGCCCGAGACCCGCACCTTCCCAGGCCGCGAACTGCTCGCGCTCTGCGGCCCGGCGTACCGTCGCCGCCGCCGCCGCCCGCGCGTCGCCGACCGACACCGTGTCCGGCGACGCCGTCGCCGTCCCGACTGTCCCCAGCCCGAACGCCATCGCCCCGATCGTTCCGAGAACTGTTCGCCTGCCTGTCGTGTTATTCTCTCTCATTTCTGACCCCAATTCGGTTTCAGTATGTAGAAAGAAAATACTGGCGGCTCTGAATTCGTAGTGGAGGCCGTCTCCGAGGGCAGCTACCTCTCGACGCCGTTCGCTCGGAGGCGAGACGAGGGTGCCAAACTCCCACGGCGACGCCGTCGAGTCGCTCGCCCCCGGAGGCGTCCCGTCTGCTGTGGTCGACCGACCCGACGACGTACCGCCGAGAGGTCGTGTCGGTCGCTTCGGTCGCTCTGTCGCGTCGGTCGCGTCTGTTGCGTCTGTCGCGTCGGTCGCTTCGGTCGCGTCTGTTGCGTCTGTCGCGTCTGTTGCGTCGGCTACGTCGGTCGCGTCTGTCGCACCGTCGTGGGCGGCGAGCAGGTTCGTCGACACAGAGCGCTCCGAGAGGCGGCCGACTCCTACTCCGGGAAGTCCTCGCGGTCGTCGTCTTCGAGGTCGATCGGCTCCGGATGGTCGGCGGGGTCTTCGAAGAACGGGCGTACGAGCCAGTAGGCGACGTGGTAGCCGACATCTCTCGTGTCGACTCCGTCGGCGATCACGATCCGTTGAGAGCCGAGCCGTTCCAACGACTCGTCGGCGTCGACGTCGTCGCCGAACCAGTCGCTCGTCGACGCGGAGTCGCCGAGGTCGTCGTCCGACTGCTCGATCACGATATCCGCGTCCGAACGGTCGTCGACGATCTCGAAGTCGAGGTCGGCCCGGATCGCGCCGCCGGCTCCGTCGGCGACCCACTCGAGCGCAGCGAGCACTTCCCGCTGGAAGTCGTCACGCTCCAGACTGGTGAGGTTCGACCTGGCGACGTACACGTCCAGGTTCGAGAACGCCCACGCGTTCCGTCGCTCCGTCGCGTTCGGCTGCGGGAGACGCACCTGTTCGCTCGTCGCGTCCATCGTCGGCATCGGCGCCCGACCGTGGAGCCGACCGTGGAGGTGGCCGAACTCGTGACGCAGGGTCTCGCGTGTCGAGGCGTCCGTGTAGCCGGCGACGATCCGAATCGTCGCGTCGTCTGCCGCCAGCCGGTGGCGATTCAACACTGGCGCACACCCGACCGTGTAGGCGCTGGGCTCCGTCCCACACTCGAGGATGTCTTCCACCACTTCGACGGTGACGTCCGGGTCGGCGGCGTCCGGGCGGACGGCGAACTCCACCGTGTAGTTGCGGTGTGGCGCACCCGAGCCGGACTCCCAGTAGTCGACGGCGTCTCGGACGAGCCCCGTGACGTTCCGCGCGGGCCGCACGTCGTTGTCGACGCCGACGACCACGCGGTCGGTCGCCGGCCACGGGTCACGGTACACCGACTGCTCGAACGTCCGAACGCCGGCGAGACGGTCGGTCGCTCCGAAGTCGACGCCCGCGAGGTGTGCGATCACCTCGCGGTAGTTGTTCCGAACCTGTGGCGTCGCGTACCGGGAGGCGACCTGGACCGTCTCCGTCGCCGGTTCAGTCGTGTCGGCGTCGTACGCGGGAGTGCAGTAGCCGAACGAGGCGTCGGTCGTCTCGTCGCCGCACTCTCGTATCGTCGGCCGAACCTCGAACACCACGTCGGCACGGTACTGTTCGTCGACGACGACGAACTCGACCGGGAACTCGGCCCACGCCGAGCTGTTGGCGTCGGTCCACCGGAGCGTCTCGCTGAGGAGTCGCCGGTGCCGGGCAGGCGCCTCGACGGAGTCACTCGTCTCGACGGCTACCGCCACCGTCGCGGCGTCCCAGGGGTTCTGTGCGGCTGGATTCGGTGTCGCCGTCGGAGTGGGCGTCGCCGTCGGAGTGGGCGTCGCCGTCGGTGTGTCTGTCGGGGTCGCTCGCTCGGTCGCCGTCGCGGTCGCCGTGTCCGTCGGTGTCGCCCGGGTGTCGCTCCCGGCGTCGGTCGCCGTCGGCGAGACGGCCGTCGAGGGAGTGGGGCCGCCGCCCGCCCCGCCACAGCCGGCGAGGAGCACGACGACACCGACGAGGACGATTGCTGCTGGTCTCGGGGACATAGCTGTAGCCTAGCAGCCACGCTGAAATCACTGGCGACTACTGTGAACCGCTGCGACGGGTCGCGGTCGCTGTCCCGAGAGTCCGCCGAGGGGTGACCCCGGCGAGGCGACACCACGGGCTCGGTCGGCTCAGTTCGACCCCACTGGTCGTGTCGTCGTCTTCGACGGCGGGGTCCAGTCCGGTGGCGACAGTTCCGAGTCCGGTGACTGTGCGACCGACCGCCGCGGGCGCCTCGAGGGGGAACTGGGCCGGCGGTGACTGACTGACGGCGGCGCGAGCGTGTAGCTCCACTCTGCTGTGGTCCACTCCACGAGCGTCGTCTTCGGGAGGAGGCCGGCAGAGTGGCCGGCGACGACCGAGGCGTCGGGTCTCTGTCGGCGGACACGGCCGGGCAATTGAACAGGGACCGGCAGACAACGTCGGTGTGCGCGAGTATCTCTACTTGGGCGTCGCTATCGTCAGCGAGATCGCCGGCACGGCGTCGTTGAAGCTCGCAGACGGGTTCTCGAACCCGGTTCCGACCGCGGTCGTCGTCGTCGGCTACCTCTGTTCGTTCTACTTCCTGAGCCTGACGCTCCAGGAGCTTCCCGTCGGGCTCGTGTACGCGACGTGGTCGGCGGTCGGGATCGTCGGTGCCGCCGCCGTCGGGGTCGTCGTGTTCGAGGAGTCCGTCGACCCGGCCGCACTCGTCGGGTTCGGGCTGATCCTCGCCGGCGTCGCCGTCCTCAATCTCCTCTCGGAGACGTACAGCCCGGCAGCCTGAAGCCGGGACGCCGGGGGCGACCTGGCGACGGTCGCGGCTCGCCGACCTCCCGTGCCCGGAGTCGGATCCCACTCTCGGACCCGTCGTCACGGTGGCGGCAGACGTAGACGCGGTGTTCGAGACCTCCGTCGGGGTGGTCGGCCGAATCGACGACCGCACTCGGTTCACCGTCTACGCCGACTCCGACCGGCCGCAGGTCGCGCGGGGAGGTGTCACCGACTCGGTGGCTGGAGACAGTCACTCGACGGTCGAGGTCGACGAGACGGAGTTCGGGGACCCCCGACGGGTCCGAAACCACGATGCAGGAACCGAATACGGCACTCGTGGACTGTGTGACTCTTCCCGAGCCGGTCGCCGAGCGTGGGCTGACAGCCAACGTCGAGCGAGCCAGAGACGTGGCAGCCGACGTGATCGACTACGGACGCTCGGTGTCGGCAGGCTACACGGTCGCGTTGAGCGAACTCCGAACGGTTCTGACGGCACTGAACGACGGCGAGGGACGAGCCTACACGGAGACGGTCGGCAGGGTGATCGAGTACCTCGACGAACTGGGCGGCGAGGACGTACAGGTGAAGGAGACGGTGAACGGTGAACGGACGGTGGTCTTCTCCGGCGGGTTCGTCCGTCGGACAGTGGCGTGGCGAGACCAGTCGAAGCAGTCGGATCACGGCGTTGTTGTCGAGGGAGGGGCGACAAGGTGACACGAACCACCTGACAGCCACACACGGCGAGAGCCACCATCTAAGGCCAAGGGTGACCGACCGAATCCGACGCGGTCGGTTCGAGGCCAGAGACCAGAGAGACCCCTGTCGTGTGGAGAGTGTTTCCTCGGGAGGGGGCAATACGACGCCGTCTAGCCGCCGACGGCTCGACGGTCACCCGCAGCGTGACCGTCTGACCGGGGACGAGTTCCGACGGCTGACTCCCGACCGGCTGCACCGACAGGGGGCGCGTCCGCGCCGGTGTCCGTCACGTCGACCGAGAATCAACCGTCGTTCCGGGGTGTGACGGTCGTCTTCGTCTGTTCACCCACCGGCGCGTCGCCTGCTCGGGGCGTCCCCCGACTGGGTCCGTGCAGTGCTGCTGTGAGACTAGCGAAACCGTTCTGCGGACACCCCGGAGCCTCCGTCTGGTGTGACGACCGGCGGGGCCTATCCCAGGACTGATACACGCCGGCGACGGACATCGAGCCGATGACACGGCAGGGAGCCAGGTGTCTCGTGAACCGCCACGGGACGGTACTGGCGTCGGCCCTCCCGCCAGGGACCGTCCCCGTTCTCGGGCCCTCTACTGTCAACAAGAACTACCCAGAAGTCGCCTCCGAGGACAGCCAGGGATCTGCTCTCCCCGACTGCACTCGGCACTGTGGTGGTACCTCCGACCGTGGGAGAGTCTCTCGTTCGATTTACACGGACTCCCCGTGGTGTACAGACGCTACTGCACGGCGAAACACCCTCGCCACCGAGCGTCCGGACCCGACAGCACGAGGTGTGCAGTGAGACCCACCGACCTGATCGAGGACTACCTGTCGATCTGGGTTCTCCTCTCGGCCGGGCTGGGACTGGCTGTCCCGCGGCTGTCGGTCGTGACGCGCGTCTCGACGCTCCTACTCGCGGTGATGATCGGCAGCGTCTCGCTGACGCTCTCCGTCGAGCAGTTCCGCGAGATCGACGCCCGGAGCCTCGGGCTCGTTCTCGCCGGTCACGTCACGATGCCGTTTCTCGCCGTCGGCGTCGCGCGGGGGTTCGGGCTGTCGCCGGAGCTGACGGTCGGGTTCGTCGTCCTCGGCGCGGTGACACCGGAGCTCGTGACGCCGGTGATGACGGAACTCGGGGGCGGCGACACGGCGCTGTCGACGAGCGCGCTGGTCGTCGTCGGCGTCGGCAGCGTCGGGTTCGTCCCGGGCGCCGTCACCCTTCTCGCCGGCGGGGTCGACGTTCCCACGCTGCCGATCGTCGAGCAATTGACCCTGGCCGTCGTCGTGCCGATGACCGTCGCCGTCGGCGCACGGGCCTGGCAGCCCGAGCGAGTCGGTCGGTACGACACGTACTACCCCGCGGTCTCGGCGCTGACGGTGATCCTCGTGATCGGCGGCGTAACCGCCGCGAACGCCGAGTTGGTCCGTTCGAACGTCTCGTCGCTCGTTCCCGTGGGTGCCGCCGCCGTCACTCTGAACGGACTCGGCTACGCCGTCGGATCCCTACTCGGGCGGGCGGGCTCTCGGTCGACACGGATCGCCACGGTGTTGTCGGTCGGGATGCGCGACTTCGCCGTCGCGGCGGCGCTCGTGATCGCGGCCGGGCTCCCGACGACCGCGTCGCTCCCGGCGGTCGCCTTCGGTGTCGTCGAGATGACCACGAGCGCCGGGCTCGCAGAGTGGTTCGGGCGACACTCGAAGTGAGCACACCCACCGTCACCGTCGGCGGCGGTGAACGTCGTGACGTGCCGGACGTGTAGTTCGGGCGCGTGTTCGTCTGTCTGGCGGTCAGTGTCTCGACGCCGCAGTCGCGGTACCGAACGTACTCGTGGTCGGTCGGTCTCTCGCCTCGTATCGTGGGGCTATCCTGACGCCGTCGACGGCAGTGAGGTGTGACCGACCCGTCACCCGAGGTCGTCGTCGAGGGTCGCTGTCTGTTGCGCGTACCAGTATACAAAGAACGCCTGTTCTTTGGTGACGTCACCGTGCCGTTGAGCGGTGTCGGAGAACAGCACCGACCCACGACAGTAGCTCCCTACCACCCCGTTTCTTTAGGTACTATTCTGCCCCTACGTTCGTTCGTCTGGGGGTTGTACGGGCAACTGAACGTATAGAGAACGCGGGTGTCCACACTATCCATGGTCGAAGACGATCCGATCGAACTCGTCGAGAGACCCAGTGCAGAGTGGCGACGGCTGTACGAACGAGAACGCGCCCGTGTCGAGGACACACTCGACACGTTCGACCTCCGAGAGCGCGTCTGCCGGATCGAACACGTCGGCTCGACTGCGGTTGCGGGCCTCGCCGCGAAGGACATCGTCGACCTCGATGTCGTCGTGGACGATGCGGCCGTCGAACCTGTCGGGACGGCAGTCGAGTCACACCTCGGCGGGACGCGACACGACAACACGGAGACGTGGCAGCCGGTGTTTCGGCGTGTCGAGGGGGAACGGTTCAACGATCACGTATTCGGACAGTCCGACCCGGGGTGGCGGACCAGTGTCGCCACCGTCGCGGCACTCCGTGACGACCCACAGCTCCGTGACCGGTACGAACGTGTCAAACGACGCGAGGCAGCCGAGACGGAGGATCTCGGGGAGTACAGTGCTGGGAAGACGTCGGTGATCGGCGATCTGCTCGACCACGCCGCGGAGATGGATCTGGAGATCGACGTTCCGACCGACGGGTGAGACCGTCCCGGCCGGGGTCGTGCCCCGACATGGATCAGCCGGCGATACCCAACGCGACCCCGACGGCGATGAGGGTGGCGCCCGCCGCCCGGCGACGAAGATACCCCTCACCGAGACCGACACTGGCCACGATCACGACCAAGACGGTGCTCGCTCGGAACAGAACCGAGGCCTGTGTCGCACTCGGAGCCGCACCGAACGTGAACAGTGTGGCGGCGAGCCCGCCGAACTGGAGGATGCCCAGAAGCCCCCTATCAGCCCGATAGAGAGCTCGCAGCCGATCACGCTGCGCCGGCCACCGGGACTGTGCACGCTGGAGCCGAGCCACACTCCCGGTACCGACGAACAGGACGATTACCGTCGAGACATACACCGGGCTGACCGTCGTGGTGGCGATGCCGTCGAGTGTCGAAGTCACTCCGAAGACGAGATTCACGGACAACGCCAACACGACCGCCGTCGTGTCCGAGGAGTGGACGACACTCTGCAGTGTGTTGGTCCGGGAGTTCACCACGGCGGCGCCACAGCCACTCAACACCGCCCCGACGACGACCGTCGGCGGGACAGTCGTCCCCCGCACCAACGGTTCGATCAACGACGTGACGACTGGTGACACCGAGGTCAACGGGAGAACGACCGACGCGTCTTCTCGGGACAGTGCCGCGAACATCATGAACGCCCCGATGACGTTCAACAGTCCCGTGAGCACCGTCGCGGCGACCCCGCGGGTCGTCCCGGTAAATCCCTGGCTGACCGCAGTCAACGCGACGACCGGCAGGAACAGTCCCAACGCGACGGTGTCTCTGACAACCAACACCTCCGACTCCGAAGCGTCCTCGAGGAGCCGTTTCTGGTACGTGTTCATCACTGCCCGAGCGACGACAGCCAGCGACCCGGTCAGAACCCAGAACGGAACTGAAGCGACTACCACGGGGAGACACCGGTCGGTTGGTGCCGAGATATCGAGTAATCGGTGGTACTGTATGTTGGAGCCGAGATACTGTACGTTCGAGCGAGAGCGGTTTATGACTGTACTCGGGAGCGTGTAGCCGTCGGGAACTGAGTTGGGGGCGCCAGTATCAGTGCTCTGTCGGCGTCTGACCGCGACGGGGTCACCGATCAGCCAACCGGTCGGCTAGCTAGCGGCCCTTCTTGCTGCTAACTCCGCTCGGGCCGGTGACCGCCACGGCCGGGCGTATCTACCAGACAAATGTGTCCGGTGTCGGAGAACGGCCGGTTCTCCCTCACCGACCGCACACCACGTTGTGTGTAGTGCGTAGTTTTACAAGCCTACACTACACACTGTGTAGTGTGGTCGAAGCATTCCCCGAACGCGACTCAGACGCACCGGAAACAATCAGCGACCTCGCGGCGGAGACACCAGCCGACGCGCTCTACCCCGAACACGTCGACGACCTCACCGCCGCGCGACTCGTCTTGTGGGTAAACAACTCACTCTCAGACACCGACGGCAACGGGCACGAGGGGATTCGGCACAACTACGAGAAACTGGAGGGCACGGTGTTCTCGGACCGCGAGCGTGAGGTCGTCGCGCTCCGCATGTCGGGGCTCACCCACACCGAAATCGCCTGGTTCTACGCCGCGCTCGACGACGCGACGACGAACGGGAACTACCCGACGAGCAAGAGCACCGTCGACGAGTACAGCAGTCGCGCCGCCAAAAAACGCCGCGTGGCCCACCGGACGGCGAACGTCGCCGACGACGTGTACCCCGAACAGTACGAGAGTATGTTGTGTCCCGGCTGTGGCGTGCGTGGTGTGAAGAACGGTGAGTACCAGTGTCTCGTCGAGACGTGTGAAGTGGATGTCTACTACTTGAACGCCGACACCCTCACAAACGCCGCGAGTATCGGCGAAGTTGAAACCACCTGTCCAGCGTGTGCCACCGACGGGGTCATTGGCTACGACCGAAACGGGGCGGTGATCTGTCCGAACGACGACTGTCGAGTCTCTGACCTTGTGAGCGACGCCTGACGGCCGGGCACGCCGACGCCTCCCCGCTCGTCGACGCCGGCGTGAGACGAACTGGCCGCCCACTCGAACGGGACCGACCCACGACGGTAGCCGGCCGGTCGGCTGGCAAGCGGAGCTTCTTGCTGCTAACTCCGCTCGCCCCGTTGCTGGCTCCGGCTGGCAAGCGGAGCTTCTTGCTGCTAACTCCGCTCGGGCCGGTGGCCGGCACGGCCGGGTCGTACCTACTGGACAAAATGTGTCCGGTGTCGGAGAACATCCCGTTCTCCCGTACCGGGTCACACTCTGTTGAGGATGCCTCCCCGTGTCGGACAGCGTCACTCCTCTGTGTCGGTTGGGTCCTCAATCACTTGAACGGTTATCTCGACCCGCTTTCCGCCTAATTCTCGGCCAATGTACACCTGCCCACTATCAGGAACATCTGTGCGTGTTACCATACGCGGCTCCGGGATGGTCATTCTCGACACAGGCTGGTCTTCGTCCATACCGGTGATGTAGAGCGTGTGTGTTATTTCTTTTTCTGCTTACAGCACACAACTATTCGAAAAAACGCCTTGCTTAGACAGAACAGCAGACATACCGCGCCGAGTCGTGTCGGAGAACGGCCGGTTCTCCCTCACTGGTTGCCTGATAGGTGTCGAACCGGCTGCCGAGCCCGGCTGCCACGGGTTGCTGTCGCCGACGTGTGCGTAAGACGGGTAGGTATCTGGATAATGACCGGCCGAAGCCAGCCGGACCGGTCGGTTGGGTGTCTCTCACACTCGTTCGCGGGTGCCGAGGACGTAGCCTAACAACACAATCAGTGCAGTTCCGATATATGTCTCAATTAGTATAGCGGCCCGTATGACAGCCCCGACCTGTGTTGGCGGGCGTGGCGGTGCCGTCACAAATGTGACGACTGAATAATACAGAGGTCCGCCTACCCACCCCTCCTCTGGGGCTGGACCGACCGCAAGCAGAATAGTCGTCCCGAGAAGTATTCCTGCTGACCACAAGAGAACGAAGAGTGGTCGAGTCCCATACCCCGTAAGAAACCGGGAGAGAGTGCCTCCGACTGTTGTAAGGAATTGCGTGCGGACATCAGGGTCAGGCCATGGTGGCAGGAACCACTGACGCCATCCTTCTTGAGTTCGCAACTTGGAGACCCGCTTGAGAGATTGGCGTTTGAATCTCCCCCGTGCCTCAGTCGTTCGCGCCTGTTGCTCAACTGTTCGTGCTTGCCGTGCTCGTTGGCTGAGACCTTCCTCACTGAGTGCCTCTTTGAGTTTGTGATACGCCTGAGCCAACTCGTCATATTCGTCTGGACCTGACAACTCAGTACACATTTTTCCCACTGTCGTCCCCTGATTCGCATTCATACCCTCCATCTCGACATCCCGTAGGTCCGCCCGTGAGAAACTGGCCCCAGACACATCCTCCCCTGACAGTTTAGTTCCTTTTAATTTGCAGCCAGAGAGATTAGCCCCTCTGAGCTCAACATCAGAGAGGTGGGCGTCGGTGAGGTCGGCCTCGGGGAGGTCGGCCCTTCTAAGGTAGGCGCGGGTGAGGTCGGCGCCGGTGAGGTCGGCGCCGGTGAGGTCGGCGTCGGTGAGGTTGGCGTCGGTGAGCTCGGCCCCTCCGAGGTCGGCCCCTCCGAGGTTGGCCCCTCCGAGGTCGGCGTTGGTGAGGTTGGCGTCGGAGAGGTCGGCGTCGGTGAGGTCGGCCAGGTCGAGGTCGGCGTCGGTGAGGTTGGCGTCGGTGAAATCGGCCCCTCCGAGGTCGGCACCGATGAGGTGGGCCCTTCCGAGGTCGGCACCGGTGAGGTCGGCGCCGGTGAGGTAGGCGCCGGTGAGGTAGGCGCCGGTGAGCTCGGCGCCGGTGAGGTAGGCGTCGGTGAAGTAGGCGCCGGTGAGGTAGGCGTCGGTGAGCTCGGCGTCGGTGAAGTAGGCGCCAGTGAGCTCGGCGTCGGTGAGCTCGGCCCTTCGGAGGTCGGCGTCGATGAGCTCGGCGTCGGTGAGCTCGGCGTCGGTGAGCTCGGCCCTTCGGAGGTCGGCCCTTCGGAGGTCGGCGTCGGTGAGCTCGGCCTCTCCGAGGTCGGCCCTTCGGAGGTCGGCGTCGGTGAGCTCGGCCTCTCCGAGGTCGCCCCTTCCGAGGGAGGCGTTGAGGAGGTTGGCGTCGGAGAGGTAGGCGTCGGTGAGGTCGGCCCCTCCGAGGTAGGCGTGGGTGAGCTCGGCCCTTCCGAGGTCGGCTTCGGGGAGCTCGGCCCCTCCGAGGTAGGCGCGGGTGAGCTCGGCCCCTCCGAGGTCGGCTTCAGGGAGCTCGGCCCCTCCGAGGTAGGCGTCGGTGAGGTCGGCCTCTCGGAGGTTGGCGTCGGTGAGGTTGGCGTCGGTGAGCTCGGCCCCTCGGAGTGCTGTTTTATTGAACCCAATTGTATTTGCTGACTCCATGTTGTGTAGGATTGCTCCATCAAGCAGTTCTACACGAGGTGCGGTTTGGGCGGCGACTTCAGCACTTAGACGGCTCTCGTTCAGTGCAGTGGCTGTTTTCTCGTCTGTGTCCTCTGGGTCGACATGCCACACGCACCGGTCTGCATCTGCGACCGAGTCTCGAAAACAACACGACTGACTTACCGCTGCATCTTTTGAGGGCACCGCTCTGTCACAGTCTGCCGGCCACTCGAACCCGCACACGTCAGTTCCAAGCGTACTCACACTGTGGCTCATTCGTTTTTCAAACATAAATCTATAACCCGCCAACTCACGCATCGATGTGTCTGAAACGAGTCGGTCTCTGGACAGATGGTTACGATGAGTCCCGTCGAACCCGGTTCTCGTTGTACTGCACGGGGTTGCGCGGCGCCGTCGACGGCGATCGCCTGGTTGCACACAGAGAGCGACAGCCGGGTGTGCAACGACCCGGGTCGTGGCCGGCCGACCGGCCCCGATTGAGCTGGCCGACCCACCCGAACCGACCCCGATCGGGCCGAATCGGCGGCTCCAGTGACCCGCTCGAACACCCGTTCGGGGGGACGTGTGCAACGAGCCGCCGGCCTTTTCGACCGTGAGGTATGCGAATCCGGGCGACCGACGAACGACAACGACTCTGGGATGATCTCGAAGACGCCACCGGCCACGCCCGTACCTCCCAGGCGCTCGACGACGCCGCTCGGCTGTACGTGGAGCTCCGTGGCGACACGACTGCGGTGCCGACCGGCCGGGTCGAACAACTCATACGCGCCGCCGCCTCCGCCGCCGGTGTCACGGGAGGCCGACACGGCCGCAGCTGGCCGCCGACCGCGAACGACGACGGGCGGCGACCGGTCACGACGGTGGCGGGTCGGCGTCGACAGCGGTGAGCCTCGAGGCGTTCCGCGAGGAGTACGCCGGGGTCTCTACACCGGACGGTAGTCGAAGACGAGTACCTCGTCGGCGGTGCCGTCACGGCAGCACTCGCCGGCGTGGTCGCCCTCCTGTTCGTGCTCGGCGTCGTCCGATCGGCGATCCGACCACGGCTCGCGACCGGCGTCGCCCGGTGTGACTGTCGTGTCCCCGTGGCTCGCTCCGCTCGGGGGGTCACGGTTCACGCCCGTGTTTCACGCGACGGAACGGGACGCCCGGTTACAGGCCCGAGCGACGCGACGACCGACCGTGCAGTCGCACCAGACACACGATCGACTCGTTCACCCAGAGGTGGTCCGATGAGCGGTGGGCGGCTCCGGACGGAGGCGTTGGGCAAGCAGTACGGCGACACCTGGGCGGTCGAGGACGTGACACTCGACTTAGACGAGGGGATTCACGGGCTGCTCGGGCCGAACGGGGCAGGGAAGTCGACGCTGTTGCGGACGCTGACGACGCTCACACGGCCGACGACCGGGACGGCCTACTGGGACGGGACGGATCTGACGGAGCGTCCGGACGCCGTTCGGTCGGTGCTGGGCTACCTCCCGCAGTCGTTCGGCGCGTACCCGGAGCTCACCGTCGCCGAGTTCCTGGAGTACGTCGCCACGCTGCGCGGGCTCGACGACGAGACGGCGTCGGCACGCATCGAGGCGCAGTTGGAGCTGACGAACCTCGGTGACGTCCGCCACGAGCGGATCGGGACGTTCTCCGGCGGGATGCGCCGTCGCGTCGGCATCGCGCAGGCGCTCGTCAACGACCCGGAGCTGTTGATCGTCGACGAGCCGACGGTCGGGCTGGACCCGGAAGAACGGGTGCGCTTCCGGAACGTCCTGTCGTCGACGGCCGACGACCGGGTGGTGATCCTGTCGACACACATCGTCCCGGACGTGGAGGCGACGGCGAACACGGTCGCACTGATGAACGACGGGCGGCTCGTGACCCACACGGACCCGGAGACGCTCGCCGAACGGGTCGCGGACGACGTGTACGAGGCGGTCGTCCCGCGAGGCGAACTCGACACGCTGCGGGAGCGACACCAGGTGTGTCGGACGGTCCAGCGCGCGGACGGCGTCGAGGTGCGACTGCTCGCGGACGACCGACCGACGGAGACGGCCGAGCGGGTGACGCCGACGCTGGAGGACGGCTACCTCGCGTCTATCGACGGCCGGGAGGGGCTGTAGTGCGCCGTGTGTTCGCCGTCGCGTGGGCGGACCTCCGGCGACGACTCCGGTCGCGTTCGACGGGCGCCGTGCTCGCCGCGACCGTCCTGCTCGGGCTGCTCGCGGGTGTCGACAGCTTCGAGCTCGCGTTCCGGACGAGCGGCGCGGCCCACTACGTCGGGCGGCCGACGGCGGCGGTCGTCGGGCTAGAGACGGGCGTCGCCGGCGCGTACCTCGTCGTTCTCGGGGGGTACTTCCTCCTCCGTGGCAGACTCGCCGCCGATCACCGGCTGGGCGTCACCCGGGTGACGGCGACGACGCCGGTCTCGGAGGCGGCGACCGTGTTCGGGAAGTGGCTGAGTCACGTCGCGGTCGTCGGGCTGGCGTTGGTCGCGCTCGCGGCGACCGCGACGGTCACACACGCGCGGTCGGGTGTCGGCAGTGCCGACCCGCTTGCGGTCTTCGGGCCTGTCCTGTTGTTCGGCCTGCCCGTCGCCGGCTTCGTCGCGGGCGTGACACTCCTGTTCGAGTCGACCGAGACGCTCTCGGGGACGCTCGGGAGCGTGGTGTACCTCGCAGGCGTCCTCGGGACGTTCGTCCTCGGGGTGTCGACGCACGCGGGTGCGCCGGCGACGCCCGCGACGCTCGTCGCCGCGACGGACCTGTACGGCACCGTCGCGGCCGGGCAGGCGACTGCCGACGCGCTCGCGGCGGTCGCGCCGGCGTACACCGACGGCTCGCCCGGTCTGTTCAGTCGGTTTCTCGGGCTCCCGACCGGGGCGTCACAGTCGTTCGACTACCGTGGCGGCGGGGTGCCGGCGTGGGCGCTCGCACAGCGCGCCGGGGTGTTCGCGGTCGGCGTCGGGCTGGCGCTCGTGGCGACGATCCCGTACGACCGCTGGCGGCCAGTCGCGTCGGACGACGACGGAGCCGGCCGTCTGGGCGGCGTGGTCCGTCGACTCCGCGGCGGGGTCGCGGCCGTCGGCAGTGTGGTCGGTGGTGTGGTCGGCGAGGCGGTCGGTGGTGTGGTCGGCGACGGTGGGGCCGGTGGCTCCACCGGCGACACCGCCGTCGAGTCGGTGCCGCGGGTGACGCGGCGGGGGTCGGCGTCCGTCTGGCGGCTGTTCCGGCAGGAGCTCCGGGGGAAGCTCCGTGGTCGGTCGTGGTGGTGGTACCTGGGTGTGGTCGTGGTTCTCGTCGGCACCGTCGTGTCGCTCCCGCGTCGGCAGTTCGTCGCGGTCGCGGTCGCGTGGCCGGTGTTCGTCTGGTCGTCGCTGGGGATTCGGGCGACACACCGGTCGCGGGCCGCGCTCGTCCACTCCTCGCCGGCCGCCTTCCGGCAGTTGCTCGCGGAGTGGGCCGTCGGGGTCTGCGTCGCGGCGGTCGTCTGTCTGCCGGCGGTGCTCCTGGGTGGTGGCGTCGGTGGCTCGGGCGGCGCGGGGCTCGCGGGTGTCGTGGCCGACGGCAGACTGCTGGCTGCGGTCGCGGTGCTCGTCTTCCCCGCGTCGGTCGCGCTCGCGTCGGGCGTCCTCACCGGCACGCCACGGGTGTTCGAGGGCGGGTACCTCCTGGTCTGTTACGTCGGGCCGCTGAACGTCGCGGGCCTGGACTTCGCCGGGGCGTCGACAGCGGCGCTGTCGAGTGGCGCGCCGGGCTCGTTCGTCGCCGTCGGCGCGGTCGCGCTCGCTGTCGCCGTCGCGGGGAAACGATCCGCACTCGGGTGAGCGCTCGGCGGTGTCGTCGGAGTCGCTACGTCGACGCCGGTCGTCCGTCCGGCCGTTCGATCGCGGCGGTTACGTCCGGTCCGACTCTGACTCTGACTTCGTCTCCGACTCCGCCTCCACCTCCGTCTCCGATTCTGACTCCGATTCCGACTCCGACTCCGGCTCCGCCTCTGGCTCCCACGCTGGCGGGTCGTCGAGTAGGTCGACGACGAGGTCGCGGTCGCGTCGGAGGGGTGGCAGCGTCTCGGCGTCGAACAGGCCGGTCCCGCGCGAGAGGCCGGGGTGAGAGCGTGACACCGCCGGGTGTGTGTCGCCTTCGCGCTCGACTCGCAGTATCCCGTCGGTTCGCGTGGCGGCGAACTGCGCGAGCGGGACTTGGGCCGTGTGGCCGCTGTCCCAGACGTACTCGACTCGTCTCGTGTACAGCAGGTCGTCCAGTCGGATCTCGATCCCGGCCTCCTCGCTGGCCTCCGCTCGGGCGGTCTCCTCGGGGCGTTGCCCGGGCTCGATCCGGCCGCCGATCGGCTCCCACCCGCCGCGGGAGTTGTACACGAGCACGGTCTCGCGGCGCTCGTCCGTGTAGAAGACGACGACCGACACGATGCCGCCCATCGTCTCCAGTTGGGCCGCCAGCGACGCCGGCGGCCCGTCCGGATCGATCTCTGCGGGGCCGTAGCGAATCTGCTCGCGGCGTTCGTGGTCACCCCACCGATCCGTCAGCTCCGCGAGCACGCGGTCGGTTCGTCGTTCTGCTGCGGCCTCGATTTCGGCCCAGTCGTCCATCTCTCGGCACGTCCGAGAGCGAGGAGTTAACGACTTCGGAGGGGAGTCGCTACTCCAACACCGACCCGTCCCGTGGGCGCTCGTCCGCGTCCGTGGCGGCTCGGCCCCCGACGCGAACGTGTGGCGTGAACGCGGTGTCGGCGGCGACGCGCCGGTAGGCGAACGTCACGCCGAAGTAGGCGACGAGGACCGCGGCGAAGAACAGCAGCGAGTCGGTGCCGGTCCAGGCGAAGCCGTTGACGAGCAACACCCAGGTGTTGCCGAGCGCGTGGACCAGGCCGACGAAGTAGACGTTGCCGCTCAGTTCGAACAGGAGGCCGAAGCCGACACCGCTCAGTGTGAGCACGGCGAGCGTCCCGGCGACACCGCCGCCGATGTACCCTCCCTCGACGAGCACGCGGGGCACGTGGAGCAGGGCGAACGACGCCGACGCGACGACGACGGCCAACAGACGCCGGAGCGGCCCGTTCGCGCCCAAGAGGCTGCGGAGCTTCGTCTGGAGGTAGCCGCGGACGACGGCCTCCTCGACGAACGCGGCGAACACTGTGAGGGCCAACGGCGCCGTCAGCAGGCCGAGACGGTCGGTCAACACGTCGAGACCCCACGGGAGGCCGAGGGTGGCCGCGACGGCGACGCCGAGGGCGTTCAAGACGGCGTACGTCGCCAGGAACGCCGCGACGCTGGGGAGGAGGAACTCTCGGGAGAGTCCGATGTCCGCGAGCTCACCGTCGTCGAACCACAGCGCCCCGAGGCCGACCGCGAGTATCGCCCCGAACTGGACGATGTCCGCGACACGGTGGAGTGGCCCGGAACTCCCCGGTAACAGCCCTCCGACCCAGTTTTCCGCGACGAGTACACAGCCGATCGCGACGAGCACGGCCACCACCGAGACGATCCGCCGGTCGAGCGTGACGTGTCTGGTCTGCACGCCGCAGACGACACGCGAGGAGTGATTGAAGCCTCCACCCGCGTTTCAGAACTCCGGACGGGCCGGTGCGTTCCCGACCGACGCGGCCGTCGTCACCTCCGGTGTTCGGACTCGACGGCGGTTCTCGTCTCCCCGGGCTCTCCCGTTCTTTCGTCAGAAGTTGGCGATAGCTCTATATCCGTGAGTCCCCAATTCGGTGGCGACCGTGGCAGTTCTAGACGATCTCTCCGGGTTCGAGTTCGAGGATCTGATGGAAGACGTGCTCCGGAACCTCGGCTACGAGAACGTCAGACAGGCGTCGAAGACGGCCGACGAGGGGAGAGACGTGCTGATGGAGGAGGTGGTCGACGGCACTCGTCGCGGGGTCGTCGTCGAGTGCAAGCACACGGGCACCGTCGGGCGCCCGGTGGTCCAGAAGCTCCACTCGGCCGTCGCAACCGCCGAGTTCGCCGACCCGAAGCGTGGCATCGTCGTCACGACCGGTCGATTCACCGATCCGGCAGTCGAGTACGCCGAGCAGCTCCGGGCGAACGACGACCCGTACCCGATCGAGCTGATCGACGGGACGGACCTCCGGCAGATCGCCGACGAGGTCGGGCTCGACCTGTACAACGGTCGTATCGAGATCCTGTGTGACGAGACGCTCCGGCCGTCCGATCCGACGGCGTCGGTCGATGCGCCCGTCGTCGAGCAGTTTCGGGACGTCGACGGCATCGACGCCGGGGATCTCCCGCGGCCGGAGTCGGAACTCACCCTCCGGCCCGTCGTGACGGTGACGGCAGACGTGGACGCGGTGTTCGAGACCTCCGTCGGGGTCGTTCACCGGGTCGACGACCGGACTCGACTCACAGTCCACGCCGACCGCGACCGCCCGCGGGCCGCGCAGGAGGACGTCACCGAGTTGGTCGTCAGAAACGGTCACTCGACGGTCGAAGTCGACGAGTCGGAGTTCGCGGAGACGTTCGACAGCGTCGAGCAGTTACGCTTCGGTCAGACGCAGACGGAGTACAAAGACTGGGCAGTCGACCGCGTTCGGCGGGCGTACACGGAGACGGTCCACTACACCGGCGACAACAACGTCGACTACGAGAAGGAGTGCGAGCCGAAGCAGTCGGACGTGTCGGTCCAGTCGGTCGCACCCGTCTACCTCCCCGAGATCACCCAGACGACGCGCCTCGGCGAGTACGACTACGACTACGAGTACTACGCCGCCGGGCCGTCGCGGACGACGAGCGTCGACGAGATTCACGAGTGTGTTCACTGTTCTACCGACGGCGACGACGGGGCGTACACGTACTGTCGGAACTGTGGCGCGATCGCCTGCCGCACCCACACCGAGACGGAACGGTACGTCGGCGAGCCGGTGTGTACGGGGTGTGCCGTCGTCGAGCGGTTTGCGCTCCGGACGAAGTACTTCTACGACGAGGAGAACCTCGAAGCGTTCCGCGAGGAGTACGCCGACCTCCCGCCACACCAGAAGGCAGCCGAAAACGAGTTCCTCGTCGGCGGTGCCGCGGCGGCGGCGCTCGTCGGCGTAGTCGCACTCCTGCTCTTCTCGGGTGTCGTCTGACCCGACCGACGCCGCCACGACGAGCGCGTCGCCTCACAGACACTCCCGAACGACACCGTCGACGACAGCCCGCGTCGCCTCGGGGACGAATCGCTCGAAGCGGACGGCGTCGTCGCCGAACACGAGCGTCACGGGCACGGGCTCGTCCAGCGGGGTATCGACGGCCAGGCGCGCGTCGGCGGCGTGGAGTTCGACCGCATCGTCCTCCAGCAGCGTCCGGGTGACGCGGTCGGCGAACACGTCGGGGGTGTCGTGGGGCGGGTCGGTCGCGTCCGCTTCGGCGCGGACGGTCACCCGATCCGCCTCGCCGTCGGGGCGGTCGAACACGGCGCGGGTGTAGCCTGCGGCGGCGTGGTCGGCGAGCCGGTCGCGGAGGTCGGCGTCGAACCCCGGCCGAGCCCAGTCGTCGAGCGGGAGCGCGTCGCCGAGCGTGCGAACGGTCTCCGTCGCGGTGTCGCGGTCGGGCGCGCGGACGGCAACGAGCGAGTCGTCCGGGCGCGCGGTCACGACGGTGGTGACGCGGTCCGTCGCGGCGGTGCCGAGCCGGGCCTGTGCGCCCGTCTCCGGGACGGAACAGACGGCGGCGACGCCGTCGTCGGTCGGCAGCGTCGTCTGGACGGAGCCGCCGAAGCCGGACGCGCTCGTCGCGTCGGCGAGGTCGACCCCGTCGAGCCCGGGGATGCGACGGTAGAACACGCTCGGGTGGCCGGTGAAGCGGATCTGTTCGGCCACGCGGCGGCGCGCCGGCGGGTCCAACTCGGCGACGCGGGCGTCGCGGTTGTCGGCGTCGGGCGCGATCCCCACGTCGGCGGCGGCGACGACGCGGCGGCGGGCCACCTCCGAGGGCAGCGCGTCCAGGAGTGCCGTCGCGTCAGGGTCCGTCGCGGTGGGGTCGATCGGGGGTTGCACAGTCGCCCCTCTCGCGCCACCGGCTTGTTTCTTGCCAACTGCGCAGGGCGAGGCGAAGCGTCGGTGTCGTCGTCGCCGCCGTGGTCGCTGTCGCGGTCGTCGCGGTCGTCGCGGTCGTCGTCGTCGCTGTCGCTGTCGCGGTCGTCGTCGTCGCTGTCGCGGTCGTCGTCGTCGCTGTCGCGGTCGCTGTCGCGGTCGCTGTCGCGGTCGCCGTCGCCCCCGCCCCTGCGCCCGTCCGGATTCCCCAACGGGCCAGACACGGGAACTTATCAGCGAGCGGCGAGTCGGCGGAGACGTGACAGACGACAGCGAGCGGACGGAGCGGCCCATCGAGCGGGGGTTCCCGATCGAGCGAGTGAACGAGATCGCGGCCAAGGAGAGCCGGGCGAAGCAGTGGTATCGTCCGATCTACACGATGCACAAGTGGTGGGCGCGGCGGCCGGGCTGTCTGTTCCGTGCGATCACGCTGTACTCCCTGTTGGACGAGGACACGGACCCGGCGGAGCTGTCGGTGTACGAGCCCGGCGAGAACCAGACGCTGGGGGAGAACGGCCACTCTGCGTCGGAGTTGGTCGACGCGGCCGCGAACGTCGACATGGACAACCCCGAGTCGCTGTGGGAGTACTACCCCAAGGACGTGCGACTCCCGGAGGACACCAAAGTCCTGGACCCGTTCGCGGGCGGGGGCACCTCCCTCGTGGAGGCGTCCCGGTTCGGCGTCGAGTCGGAGGGGCACGACCTCAACCCCGTGGCGTGGTTCGTGACGAAGAAGGAGTTGGAGGCGGGCGAGACGGACGTCGAGGAGTTGGAGGCGGCGTTCGAGCGCGTCCGCGAGGACGTGGCCGACGAGATCACGCAGTACTACCGGACGCCCTGCCCGAACGGCGAGGGGGACCACGCCCACGACGCGGACGTGATGTACAACTTCTGGGTGAAGGAACTCGACTGCACCTCCTGCGGGCACACGGTGCCGTTGTTCAAGGATTACCGTGTGGCGGCGGGTCGGTACGAGAACGACGACAAGTACAATGTTCTCTGTCTGGACTGTGGCGCGGTGACGCTCGTGGACGACTGGCAGGCCGAGGAATCCACGTGTAAGAACTGTTTCGTCACGTTCGACGCGTCACAAGGGTATGTCACTCGTGGCGGCTACTACAACTGCCCAGAATGTGGATTAAAAGAGGACATTACTGACGCCATCACTGAACAGGGAAGGCTTGACCGACGACTGTACGCGGTTGAGTACTACTGCGAACGTTGTGAGGGTGCCGGCGAACCGAAATCCATATATAAGGGGTACAAGCAGGCCGATCCATCGGATCATCAATTGTATCACGACGCGGCACGTGAATGGGCTGAACGAACGGATCTCCACGAGTATGTGCCCGACGAGAAGATTCCGGATGGGTGGAAGACAGCCTCTTCGAGTATATCCGGAAGCGCGCCGGGTGCAGGTGATCTTAGGCAGCACGGCATCACGGAGTGGAGAGAACTGTTCAACGATCGTCAGTTACTGTCTCTGGCGAAGCTGCTGTCGTCAATAGACAAGGTCGAGTCCGACAACCTCCGTGAGTTTTTGCTGATGGTGTTCGGGGACTCGTTGATGTTCCAGTGTGAGTTCACAATATACAATCAACAACGGAACAACATGGAGGGGATATTCCGAATGAATGCGTACGTCCCCCAGACCGATTTTGTCGAGAACAATGTTTGGGGAACGAAGAACGGCCGCGGAACGTTTGAAAATACCTGGGAAAAACTCCGTCGGGGTGTTGAATACGCTCAATCACCAACCGAACGGTACGTTGACGACGGAGAAATGGTTGAATCTGAAGAGTTTTCTCAACCGATCGGGCGAAAGGCCGTGGCGGATCTCGGGGACATGCGGACAATTGACAAGGAAGATACGTACGACGCCGTCATCACCGATCCCCCGTACTACGATAACGTTATGTATAGTGAATTATCTGACTACTTTTATGTCTGGCAGAAGATTCTTTTACAAGATGAGTACCCTGGGTTCGATCACGAAGCGACACCTCGTGCAGAGTCGATAGTCGCTAATCCGGCAGTCAACAAAGCCGCTGAGGACTTTGAGCGAGAGATGAGCGAAGCCCTCTCTATCGTCCGGCGTGCGCTAAAAGACGACGGCGTCCTCGCGTTCACATACCACCACAGCGACTCCGAGAGTTGGGGGGAACTCCTCACCTCACTCTGCCGAAACGACTTCGAGATCACCGCGACGTACCCGATCAGCTCCGACCTGAACAAGTTCATCGGCGGGGACGCGGTCTCATTCGACATCGTGATCGTCGCCCGCCCGATGGACGACCGAGAGCCAACGTCTTGGCGGACGCTCCGCCGCGAGATCGTCCGGACGGCACGCGATACCCGTGAATCACTCGAACAGAACCGTGAACTCGCCTCTGGCGACATCGGCGTGATCGAGATGGGCAAATGCTTCCAAGAGTACTCGAAGCACCACGGCAAAGTCCACCGTGCCGGCGAAATCATGGACGCGAAGGAGGTCGTCGATCAGATCTACGGGATCATTCAAGACGCCAATCTCGGCGAGGCAGACGTTTACCTCGGCCTGCTCGACGAGTGGAACCCCACCACGGACGATCTCAACAAGCTCTTGCGACGCGCAGACGCCACACAGGAACAGATGGAGGAGATGGAGCTCCTCGACACCGATGCCTCCGGTCTCGAACTCCTCGGCTGGGACGACGAGGAACGCCAGGCGTACGTCCGCGAGATGGTCGAGAGTCCCGACCGCAGCGAGACGACGCTCGACCGAGCGCACTTCCTCCGAGAAGTGTACGAACGGGGTCGGGCACGGACAGAGTACCTGGAAGAGTGGGACCACGACGAGCTCCAGGAACTCTGTGAGGACCTCGCCCGAGTGACGGGCGACGAGACGTACCTCCGAATGCTCGGCGCGGACGTGACGTTGGAGGAGCTCGGCGGCGACTGATCGCTCTTCGTCTCTGACACCTCTCTACCCGAATTTAGCTACTAGTTCAACCCGCCGTAACCTTTACTACCCGCAGCCACCTGATCCGAAATACGACGCTGCGGGGGCGCCGCGAAAACGGCAGGGCGTCACAGCGCCCTACCTCCGCAGTGTCGTGGCAGGCCACGACATGTGTTCGAATACTTCGCCGTCACAAAAACATGACGGCACGATGGACGTAGCGACGCTCGCCGCGGACTACGAGGAGACACTCGAAGCGCTCGCCGAGCGGCCGCTCCCGAGCTACCGCGTCGAGGAACTGCGCGAGCGGACCGAGACCGTTCTCCGACTGCTGTCGGAACAACGGGTCGTTCCGGCGGCACCGCTCCAACGGCTGCTGTGCGCCGTGACGGAGGCGGTGGCGGACGTACAGGACGCGACACTCGTCGCGGACGACGACGGCACGGGTCGCTCCGCCGACGACCGCGGGGTGGGGACGGCCGTCCCCGGCGCGGACGACGGCAGCGTGGGCTACCGACTCACGCCGACGGAACGACGGGCCACGCTCGACACGCTCGTGCGACTGCTGTTCACGGTCGTCGAGACCCCGACCCCCGGGGACGAGCGCGGGGTCGACGGCCTCCGACGCCGGGCGAGCGACCCGCGGGCGACGCCCACCGACGCAGGTACTACCGACGCAGGCACCACTACCGACGCGAACGACGCCGAAGACGCCGAAGACGCCGAAGACGCCGAAGACGCCGAAGACGCCGAAGACGTCGACACGACCGAGATCAGCGCACCGATCGAGACGACGTACGCCGGCCCGGAGTAGAGCGACGCGACACCCCCCCGAGCACGCTCCGCCGGCGGCGACCCCCCGTTTTCGTTCCCTCTCGTCCATACAGTCTTAAGCCCGCGCCGCGACGACGGGGTGACATGAGCGCGGACGCGGTTCTGGAGACCACCATCGACGACGTCGTCGAGCTGTCGCCGGAACTCACGGAGGGCGACGGCCTGGTCGACGGCCAGATCAGGCTCTACGACGTCGAGAGCGACGAGTCGCTGGAGTCGAACGCCGAGCGGTTCTTCGACCGCACGCTGCTGACCGACGGGCTGGAAGACTCGCTGAAGCGACTCCGCGACACGCTGAACGGGGAAGACCGAACCCGGATTCAGGAGCTGTACGGCCCCTACGGCACGGGGAAGACCCACCAGATGGTGGCGCTGTACCACTGTTTCGCCTCGCCCGACGCCGTCGCCGACTGGGCCGACGGCCGGGTCGAGGGGCTGGGCGCGGCGCTGCCGGACGACGCCGAGCCGATCGTCCTCTCGCTCCAGAAAGAACAGTTCGACTACCTCTGGGAGCCGTTGTTCGACGCCTTGGGCTACGAGCCCGACCGGACGAACTACGACGAGGAGGGGGGGTACCCCACCATCGACGTGATAAGCGAGGCCGTCGGGGACCGGACGGTGGCCTTCTTCGTGGACGAACTGGAGGACTTCTTCGACTCGCTGACGGGTCGCCGCGAGGCGGCGAATCGTGGCTTCCTCCAGGCGCTGTGTGAGGCGTCCACGCGCCCGGACACGCGGCTGTTCCCCGTCGTCTCCGTCCTGCGGGAGGAGTCGACGGTTCAAGACATCCTCTCGCGCCAGGAACGCGTCGAGGTGAACATGTCGAATCAGGTGTCCATCGGCGAGGTGCTGCGCCACCGCCTGATCGGCGAGGTGCGCGACGAGGACCGACTCCGGTCGCTCGCGGACGAGTACGTCGAGGCGTACGCGGAGACGGACCACGTCGACCTCCAGCCGGGGTTCCGCGATCGCCTGATCGAGACGTACCCGTTCCACCCGGAGCTGATCTCGGCGCTCCAGACCCGCTACGCCGCCGGCGCCGACTCCGGCACCCGCGAGACGGCCGACGGCGAGGAGATCCAGTCCGGCCCCACCCGCGGGATGCTGTACCTGTTCGCTCGCGTGCTCGTCGACCGCTACGAGGAGACGGATCTGCTCACCCACGGCCAGGTGGACGCCGTCGACTACAACGACGAACTCGGTCGGATCAACATCCAGCACGACCGCCCGGACCGGTGTTTCGAGGACATCGAGCGCCGCCTCGCCGACGCCGAGGTGGACTTCGGCCGCGAGATTCTCTCGACCGTGTTGATCTACTCGCTCACCCCCGGGTTGGACGAGGGGGCGACGAGAGAGGACGTCGTCGTCGGCACGTTCCACGCCGGCGACCGGATCAACGACATCGTGGTCGGCCTCCAGCGACTCCAGGGGGAGGTGTACCACCTCTGGACGGACGACGACGAGCGGTACGTCGTCCGCGAGGACGAGAACCCCCGGTCGCTCGTCCGCAACGCCGCTCGCGACGTCTCCGACGAGCGTGCGCTCCAGTTGCTCGCCCAGACCGTCGAGTCCGTGTTCGGGACCGGCGCGTACCCCGTCGGGTTCACCGACGACGGTCGCCTGGGCGAGGTGCCCGACGACAAACGGGCGAAGACGGTCGTCAAGAACGCCCCTTGGACGGAAGCGGAGGTGGCCGAGATCGTCAAGAATCGACCCACTGGCCGCCAGTGGCGCAACACGCTGGTGTTCGTCCAACCCAGCGGCGACACGGACATCACCGCCGGCGCCCGCACGGAGACGTTCCTCGGCAAGGCCAAGGAGATTCTGGGAGCCAGACTCCGGAAAGACGACCAGAACTTCGCCGAAGACATCCGGGAGGAGATCGACGACCTCGAAGACGAGTACGAGGCCGACCTGGAACGTCGCGTCCGCAGCGCATACGGCGACGTGCTCGACACGGACGACCCGCTGAACGGGTTCGATACGGCGACCACACTCGATCTGGAGACGTACACGGGCCTGGAGCGACTCCCGACGGCCAGCGAGATCGCCGCCGCCTCGGAGGCGGCCCCGTTCGACCTGAAGCGTCACGCAGAAGACATCGTCGCCGACCGACTCGACGCCCGCGACGAGATCACCGTCGCCGACGTGTACGACCGCTTCCTCCGTGACCCCTCGCGGCCCATCCCCGCAGACGAGTCGGCCGTCGCCAGCGCGGTCGCCGAGGCGCTCGACGGCGACGACGTGTTGGCACATCGGACGGACGGGTTCACGGAGACGTTCGACACGCTCGACCCCGACACGACACTCGTCGCACGGGAGGACGTGGCCGACTGGACGGACGACGATGTCGCCTCGGAGCTCCGGACGGCGTTCGGCCGGGGTGAGGAGGCGGTGGATCTGGGCTCGTTCGAGTTGGACCTCCGCGACCGGACGGACGTGTGGTTCCCGGAGCAGTCCGTCGAGGAGGCGGTGAAACACGCCGCCGGCCGACTCGCCCGCGAGGACCGCTACGTCCTGTTCAACGGCGACGAGATCTTGGACCGGCCACGCTCGGACGCGACGCTGCGAGACACGGCCGACGCCGACTCGGTGGACGCGGACGACGTCCGCGACCGGATCACCGCGACCCTCTCGGAGAGCCCCGCCGTCGACACGGCGGACGTGCTCGGCTCGATCCGGAACGACCGGGCGGTCCACCTCCCGGCCGACGAGACGGAACGCGTCTTCAGACGCGCCGTCGACGACCTGCTGGACGGTCCCCACCGCCTCCGCGAGGACGGTCGTTACCCCGATCAGCTGGGTGACCGCGATCCCGTCGGCGTGACGATCGTCCCGTTCCTCGGCGACGACGGCCGGACGAAGGTCTTGGAGTACGCTGACGGGCTCGACCCGGAGACGACGTTCAGAGCCGAGGGCGTCCGCGACGAGACCGTCCCGGACGAACCGGCCGCCGCAGTCGCCAACGTCCTGTTCTGGGCACTCGACGGCGACCGCGAGACGGACTACCGAGTCGCGCCGGGCAGCCGCGACGATCCGGCCGACTGGCACCGCGGCATCCAGTTCCAAGTCCGGCCGGAGGGCGACGAATTCCAGTACGAGGGCACCGATGCGGAAGAACTCCGGCAACAGTGGAAAGACGAGGGAGCCACCGGCGAGGTCGCCATCGGCACTGTAGAGTACACAGTCCCGGACGACAGCGCCGTCCCGTCGTCGATGACCGGCGTCGCCTCCTTCGGCCGCAGCCGGACGATCCTCGAACTCTCCGAGGGGGTCTCCCACGAGGAGATCGCCGAGATCGTCACCCGCATCCCGACGAACGTGATCGAGATCGAAATCGACGTAGAGTTCGACTGACGCTCCGCCGACCACAACGTAGCCTTTTCAACGATGCCGACTCACCACACCTGGTGACAGTGTACGAGTGTGTCGTCCCCGTGGTCGTGAGCCGTCGCCGGGGTACAGACGAGCGACGAGACCGCCAGCCCGCGGCCGTGAGACAGCCGACCACGAGGAGCCACCCGTGACGGACGACCGCGACCGCGCCCCCATCGAGCGGGGGTTCCCGATCGAACGGGTGAGCGACCTGGCCAACCGCGAGACCCGCGCGAAGCTCCACTACCGCCCGCTGTCCGTCCTCCACAAGTGGTGGGCCAGACAGCTCGGCACCCTCTTTCGCGCCGTCTCGCTGTACACCCTCGTCGACGACCCCGACGCCGTGACCGTCCGCCAGCCGGGCGAGAAGAACGGCACCGAGACGCCGCTGGAAGAGTTCGCCGGCAACGACGTAGACGACGGGAACACGACCGACACGGACGACACGGACCTCTCGGGAGCGTGGGACCGCGACCGCCTGGCGGCGGCAATCGACGCCGTCGACTTGGAGTCGCCGGCCGCGCTGTGGGACCTGTACGCCGCCGACGTCCGGGTCGACGACACGAGCGTGTTGGACCCGTTCGTCGGGGCCGGGACGACGCTCGCGGAGGCCGTCAGGTTCGACGCGGCCGTCACCGGCGTCGACCTCAACCCCGTGGCGACGTTCCTGACCGAGCGGAGCCTGGAGGCACACCGCGTCGACACCGAGACGCTGGAGACCGCCTTCGAGACCGTCCGGGACTCTGTCGCGGACGAACTCCGATCACACTACCGGACGGCCTGTCCGGAAGACGACGACCACACCGCCGACGTGGTGTACGGGCTGTGGGTTCGCTGTCTCGACTGCTCGTCGTGTGGCGAACGGGTGCGACTGTTCAGAGACTACCGCGTCGCCGCCGGTCGCTACGACGACAGCGACCGCGACGTGGTACTCTGTCCGGACTGCGAGACCGTGTTCACGACGGACGACTACGACGAGACGGCCGTCTGCCCCTCGTGTAGCCACTCCTTCCGGCCCGCGGTCGGCCCGGTTGCGAACGGCAACTACGGCTGTCCGTCCTGTGGGCTCCAGTACCCCATCGTCGACGCCATCGCCGACGGCGGGTCGTACGAGGACTATCTCTACGCCGTCGAGTACTACTGCCCCGACTGCGAGGACGACGGTGCGGACCGGCCGACGTACAAGGGGTACCGCGGCGCGACCCCGGCCGACCGCGAACGGTTCGACGCGGCCGCCGACGCGCTCGCGTCCGACTCGGACCTGTCCGCGTACCTCCCGCAGACGGACATCCCCGAGGGCGCGGTCACGACCAGTTCCCGCATCAGCGGCAACGACCTGTTCGCCCACGGGTTCGAGCAGTGGCAGGATCTGTTCAACCCACGACAGCGCTACTGTCTGGCGACACTCCTGTCTGCCATCGACGAGATCGACGACCCAGACGCCAGAGCCTACCTCCTGACGGCGTTCACCGACTCGCTGGCGTTCCAGAGCCGACTGTCGCTGTACAACCCGAACGGCGGCAAGGTGGAGAGCGTGTTCCGACGCAACTCCTTCACCCCGCGCGTCGAGTACGCCGAGAACAACGTCTGGGGCACCCGCGCCGGCCGCGGGACGTTCACCAACACGTTCCAGAAGGTGCGTGACGCCGTCGCCTACGCCAGCGCCCCGACGGAACGACACCTCGTCGACGACGAGATGGTCGAGAGCCCGCCGTTCGACCACCCCGTCGGCGGCGACAGCGAGGTGCGACAGGGTGACGCCCGCACCGCAGCCACAGACGACGCGCCGTACGACGTGGTTCTCACGGACCCGCCGTACTACGGCAACGCGATCTACTCGGAGCTGTCGGAGTTCTACTACGTCTGGCTCCGGCTCGTCCTCGCGGACGACGATCCGGCGTTCGAGCCGCCACACACTCCGCGCGACGGCGAGATCGTCTCGAACCCGGCAACGGGAGTCGACGACGAAGGGTTCGAGACGGCGCTCGCGGCGGCGTTCGACCGTGTCCGAGACGTGCTCGCGGACGACGGTCTCCTCGTGTTCACCTACCGCCACGGCGGCCCCGCAGAGTGGGCGGCGCTCGTCGACGGGCTGGCCGATGCCGGCTTCGCCCCGACCGCGACGTACCCCGTCTCCGCCGACGCCGGCGCGTTCGGCGATGGCGACGCCGAGTTCACCGTCGTCGTCGTCGCCCGGCCGAGATCCGAACCGGAGTCGGAGCCGGAGGCGGTGAGCTGGCCGACGATCCGGCGACGACTCCACGCGACCGCGGGCGAGGCACACGAGGCGGCGACCACCGGCCAGACGATCTCGGAGGGTGACGCCGCGGTGGTCGCGCTCGGCCGGTGTCTCCGTGCGTACGCCCCGCACCACGGCGCAGTCCACCGCGACGGCGACACTCTCGACACGGAAACGATCCTGTCGGAGCTGTTCGACACGCTCGGCGGTGATGTCACCGTGACGGACGTCTACCTCGATCTCCTGGCGACGGACGACCCGACTGCGGCGGACGTACGGCGACTCTGCCGCGGGATCGACGTCGACCCGGCAGATCTGGAGGCGTGTCGACTCGTCGATCTGTCGGACGAACTGACACTGGCAGCCTGGGACACGCCGGCACGACGGTCGTACGTCGAGTCGCTCCCCCCCGACGACCGGACGCCTCTCGACACCGTCCACCTGGCCCGCGCGCGCCACGAGGACCCCGACGGGACGGCTCTGGACGCGACGAACCCGGACACGGTAGGCGAACTGCTCGATGTCGCCGCCGAAATCGCGGCGGTCACCGACGACGACGACTACCAGACACTGTTCCAGCGGTGACGACGACTCAGTACACCTCGATGGAGGCGACGTCGACACGACCGTCCGGGTCCGCCGGCCCGTCGAACCCGGTGAGTAGGTACAGGTCGAGCACTCCGACCAAGCCGTTCTCGCCCAGCGACTGCTTGCCGGCGTCGTCGACGTCGCTCCGGAACACCGGCACACAGGTGGTGTCGTCCTGTGGGTAGCGTCCCCCGCCCGTCTCGCCTACCTCGTTCATCACCTCGCCGATCCTGCGATCCAGCCGGTCGCCGTCGTCGACCAGCGTCTCGGGATCGGGCGTCGACACGCCGAAGGTGAACCGCTTCTCGATCCGCCGCCACAGCCGGCCGGGGGCCTCGCCGAAGTCGCTGTCGAGGTCCAGGATCGCCGACAGATCCGGGCTGTCGAGCGCGACGACGCCGTCTCTCGCCGCGAACAACGGCCGCAAAACCGGGAACACGTCGCGCAGGACCCGCCGGAGGTACTCCCGGACCGCCGTCTCGTAGGCCACACACGAGAACGACTCGTCGCCGCCGGGCGAGACGATCTCGACGCCCCCGGGAGCGTCGCGGAACTCGTAGTCGGCCGCGTGGTACCCCGGGGTGAGCAACGCCGTGTGTTCGACCCCCGTCAGGTGGGCGTAGGCGAACAGCCGCGAGCGAGCGTCGCCGTCGGCAAGTGGATTCTTGCCCGTCGCGTAGTACTTCGAGTCTAACACCGCGACGGCGTCGTCGCCGTCGGTCAGGAGGTGGTCCGGCTCGTGTCGAAACCCCGTCTCGCCCGCGAACGGGTAGAGCGTGGGTTCGGACTCACAGGCGAGGCCGTCCAACACCCCGACCGCGTCGGCCGCCCGGAGCGCGTCCAGTTCCGTCTCGATCACTCGGTGTGTGTACTTCTGGAACAGCCGCTCCGTCCCGAAGGCGTAGTCGACGAGCAGGTCGTCCGTGCCGCCGCCGAAGAGACTTCCAGTGAGGACAGACCGACTCACCCGGAGCGCCCGTCGGTAGTAGCGTCGCTGTCTGGGGAGGCCCTCGACCGACAGCCGACTGTAGGTGTCGACGTCGCGCAGGGAACTCCGGACGCCGTCGTCTTCGAGTCGCCGGACCTCGCGGTCGACGAGCGACTGGAGCGTCGCCAGCTCCGGGTGGGCGTCTGCGTTGCCGCGCCGGAGCAGCTCCAACAACACCCGACCGGCTCTGTGGATCGCGGCGTTGACCGACACGTCGTACCGGACGTTCGTGTCGATCCAGACGGGGCGCCGGTCGCCGACGCCGACGCCGTCCGTCGCGTTCGTGGAGCTAACTCGGTTCCGGAGTGTCGCCGCCACGTCCACACTCCCGCCGCTCTCGAAGCCCGCTCGCCGCTCGAACTCCGTGTCGCGCACGAGCCCCTGGCGTCTGACCGTCCGGACGCCGTCGACGTAGTTGATCGCCAGCAACGCCACGATCTGGTCCGTCTCGACGGTCGCGTCCAGTACCGACGACAACGGCAGCCCGAAGTACGACTCCGTCCGGTCGAGCCCGTACACCCGCAACAACATCTCGACGACCGGTCGCCACCCCACCTTCGGCTCCACCTCAAGCGTCGTCCCCGGCAGGAGACTCACCGCTCCGACCACGTCCTCGGCTTCGACCCGGAGCCGTCCGTCCCGCACCCACGCCCGGGCGACGACGAGCCCGTCGTCGTCCGGGCGCTGGCGACGCTTGACCCACACGCCGTCGTTCTCGACGAAGTCCGTCTGTTCTAGTCCACGCTCGACGGCCGCTCGCCCCGGGATTCCGTCGAGGTACATCCGCCCCCGCTCGCGAACCGAACACTCCTGCGTGTCGTAGTCGTAGTGTGGTGACTCTGTCATTCGTGTCGTGTCGCTCGCGCTGTCACGGTTCCGTCGAGGAGTGTTTCGACCGTCCCGGTCGCCGCGGGCTCGGTGTCACTCGTAGGCACCACTGCCGATCCCGCGCTGTTCCGTCTCCGCCTGCCGCTCCACGAGTTCGATCGCCGGCGAGAGATCGAACGCCGGGTGCTCCTCGTCGAGCGTGGTGTAGTGTTCCGCGAGCCGTCTGATCTGCGGGAGCGCGGCGGTGTTGAGCAGCCGTGGCGCGACGTAGGTGGCGAACGCCTCGCCGACGGCGCGAGCGTAGTTGCCCGCGTACGCCCCGCCGTCGGCGCAGGCGACGGAGATAAATTGGATCACGTCGCGGTAGTGCATCGGGCCGAACTCCGTGATCGGCTCGTCGCGGTCGGTCGTCGTCCCCTCGTTGATGCCGACGTGGTGGGCCTCGAAGAGGTCGAGCAGGTCGTCGTCGTCGAAGTCGAAATCGCTCGGAGCGTTGGTGATGACGATGTTACTGTCCGTCTCGCTGACACCGAATCCCGACTCCGACACCATCCACGACCTGTACAGGTCCTTCCGACTCTCCGCGTCGTACTCCCGCAGTTCGATCATGGCGAACCGGCGCGTGATCGCGTCGTCCAGTTCGTTCACGGTCCGGTCGGACATGTTCATCGTGCAGACGATCTTCACGTCGTCCGTCAGACTGAGCTCTCGGCCCTCGTCGTCGACGAAGATCGTCTGGCTGTCGTCCTCGACGGCCGTGTACAACGGGCCGAACACCTGCGAGATGTCCGCGCGGGTGATCTCGTCCAACAGGACACCCCACTTCCCGTACCGCTCGGCCTGTTGAATCCCCCGAGAGACACACCCCGGCTCGCGGCGGTACTCCACGTCGCCGTCGTCTAACTCCGGCTGGATGCTCCCCGTGATGTCGCCGGGCGTCCACGTCGGCGTCGCCGTGGCGATCTCGTAGTCCAGACACTCCTCCGCGAGCAGTTGCTTCGCAAAGTGGGTCTTTCCGGTGCCGGTCGGACCGTAGAGGACCACCGGCTTGCCGACCGCGAGCGCCGTGCGAGCGTTCTGCTCGACACGATCCGGGACGAGAGTCTCGCCGAGGTCGTCGGCGTCGCGTCGGAAGATCTTCTGTTTGGTCTCGAACGGCGTGACGTCGGCGGTGAGTATCCGCTCCCGGACGGAGTCTGGCCCACGGCCGTACCGTTTGTCTGCCTCCTCCTCGACGAGAAGTTCGACGGCGCTCGGGTCGCTCGTCTCGTTCACGAACCGCTTGACGGTCTCTGCTGCACCGAGCACGAAGTCCAGTTCCGACTCTAACTCCTCCCGCGAGTAGTCCTCGAATCGGCGCCGGAAGTTACTCATCTACTCACTCTATCGACCCGGCGCACAAAACGATACCTGTCTCGTGGGGGAAAATACAGAGGCGGATCTATCACTCCCGCAGCGGGCGGTTGACGGTACCGCCTTCTGGCCCAGCGTCGTCGAACCAACACAGCTGGATCTCGTCGGGCTCTGCTTCGACTTGGTGGCCAGAGCTGACGAACAGTCCGAGTTCGAGACGCTCGTCGCCGAGGAACTCCGTGTCCGTCGCAACGTGATCAGCGTTCGGATCTCCGGCTAACACTGCGTCGTCACCCACCTCGGTGAAGGCTCCGTACTCCGCGAGTTGTGCGATCGCCTCGTCGATGGTGTGGAGACTATCGGTTCGTTTTACCTCACCAACGAACACTCCCTCAATCGTCGGCGTATCGGCAGTCGCGTCTAATTCCAAGAGAACGATGTCCGGCTCCCGGTCGTCGCTATTAAACGATTTATCCAGCCCTTGCTCCCGGACACGTTGCCACGCTTGGTGGACGTGACCACCGCGAGACGCGCCGGGCTCGGGTCCGTCTTCTACCCGTGCATCCGGTGGAGCAAACCGGAGATACTGTTTCTCTTCAGATCCGTCGACTGCTGCCGCCCCGTTCCAATCGTTGAATTGGAGGAAACGACTGCCTTTCGCCTCGTTCTCCCAAGCGGCGACGAGACTGTCACCACCGGCAATGTCGAGCGGCCTGAACTCGCTGGCTTCGAACTGAGCGGCAATCTCGAAGTGCCAGTAGAGTTCGTAGATTGTCGACTCGCCGTCGCTGCTTACGTCGGGCTTGAAGACGTCCATTCCGAACAGGTCTCCGGCGTCCTCATCCGTCACTCCTCCTCGCTGAATCTCTCGGTACCGCTCTAACAGCACCGCAGCTTCACGATACAGTGGTTCCCTGTCGCGCCGGACAGTTCTTACCTCTCTGTCGTTGGCCGTCACCTCACTTGTGTCGACGCTCCTGAAATGCGCGTTCGACAGTCCCGACTCAACTGTAGTGCGATAGCGGCCTTCTGGCCCCCAGCCATCGAGCCAGTTGGGAAACGACCCGTCACTGCCGACGTGGTTCCGTTCGAACCGCTCGCAGATCTCGATGAGTTCGCCGAGTAAGTCGAACAGCACGCGATTCCGTGCAGAAAGCGTGTCACGGCGCTGTACACGACAGGCGTACGTCTGTTCAGTCGGCTCACCCGTGGTGTGTCGGTGTTTGATCGTCTCCTGCCAGTCGACGCGACCGTGGATTTCTCCGTCGAACCGTCGAACCTCTTCTGTCACGTCCGTGTCGACAGTCCGGAGTCGTTCGTCGAGTAGACCCACGAAGTCCTGCACGCCAACGTGTGTGTCGAGATGCGTCGTAGCCGCTGCGACGACTTCGTCTATCTCGTTGACTTCTGATCGAGTGGCGTCGTCGACAGCCACGCCGGTATTCAGGAAGTGGTACTGTAGCAGCTCGTCGAGATCAGCGATATCGTGGCCGGGGTCAACATTCTCGACAATCGGATCTGGATCTGCCACGCTGCCAACGTTTGCGACGAAGTGCTCGCTGGCCGCCTCAACAACGTTCTCGGGGTCCGGTCGCAGGTCTTCGTCATCCTGGATCTTCTTCACAACTTGTTTAAATGCTGTTACCGCGTCAGTGCCGTCGTCTCTCTCACCCGCCTCGAAGTTGAACTCGTGGTCTTCTAGAAAGTCTGCGACCGACGTGTTTTCTTCAAACATTCGTCATCAGTCGTCCCGTGCCCCGAGGTCGGCGCCGAGGTAGTTCTCGGCGAACTGCCGGGAGACGGCCGTGTCTTCGGGCTGTTCGATCTCACTCAACGTGGTTCTCGGTACATCTGCCCCGTTTTCTTCTAGCTTTTCGAACAGTTTTCTGATGGCTTCGTCTTTCTGCCCCTCAAACTGCGGGAGGAGGTGCGACGCCAAGGCCTGATCGTACCCGAGCGAGTTGCTCGTCTGAAGTTCGGCCAGTGCGTGTTCCACAATGTCCCGGATCACACCTGGCCCGAACTCTGGACCCCATTTGAGCCCGACCGTCCAGATCAGAGCTAGATCCTCACGGAGTTTCTCTCCGAACGTCTTGCCGTCGTCCAGAGAGACCTCACTCGTGTCGTACTCCTCGGGATTAATATTCCAACACTCCAGGTACTCACCGACTGTATCCGGATCAATGTCTTCTGCTGACGGAACTGGGACACTGACGAACGCTAATCGCCGCATGAAAGCGTAGCTCATGCGGAACAGCGATGCCTTGTCGACGGAGTTCATCGTTGCGATCATTCGCCAGTCGTCTGGGACGTAATAGCGGTGTGGAGAAGTTGGTGCCCCTTCGCTGGGGTCCCCGTGGACCTCGACGCGGCGTTCTTCCAGTTCGCTGTCCACGCTCATCTCCACGGAGAACGGGAGTGTTACCGTCTCACCGGTGAGGACTGAGAACAACGAGCCGAACGCCTTGTCCACATCCGCCCGATTCAGCTCGTCGACGACGAGCCACTCGTTCACTGCAACACCGTCGCCGTCTGTCCGGAACCGTTCGAGGAACAGTCCGGGTGTAAACTGGAGATCATCACCGTCTCGCTGCTGCCTGTACCCCCCAATGGTGTCGAACGTTGACCAGTCGGAAGTCGCCGTTGCCACTCTGTAGGCGTCGTCGCGGTAGTGCTCACAGATCTCCTTCGACAACTGCGTCTTCCCCGACCCTGGTGGACCTGTGAGGACGAGGTGGTTCCCACTGCGTAATGCAGCGTCAATCCGTGCCACAATCGGTGTGTCGGGCTGAATTTGGTCCGGAAAGAACAGATCCGTCTCTAGATGGTCTGCTTCGACGTGCGGGCCTGGGAGGTGATCCGGGTCGGTCCAGTCAGGGTGGTCTACTCTCGTTTCAGACGTGGGACGGGAGGCGTCACCAGAGCCCGCTACAGCACCAGGTGAAGTGCTGAGCTCTATCTCTGCCTCAATCTCCTCTAAGGCCTCGTCGAATAGTTCTCTCTGATACGAGTCAGATTCCCTGTGCCAGAGTTTTGATCCACACTTCTGCCGAACCGTATCGTATTCGATGCCCTGTTGATTTGCGATAATCTCCTGAGCCTCCCGCCTTCGCGCAGCGGTCTCCTCCGTGCTCTCTTGAGTGAGAAACACCTCCACGACCCGCTCGATCTGTTGTGCCTTGGCCGGGCTCTCTCGCCAGTCAGGTGGTAGCTTGCGGTGGAGATACTCGCGGACCAGAGGTAGATTTGCGTGAATTTGGAGTCCTCTGAGTAGATGGTCCACAGGTGTGACTATTGTAGTCTCGCCGTCACGTCCAACTTTCTTTCCCGAGCGGCTCCGAACGCCAATATTGTGACTAATTGCGCGTTCGATAGTTCTCTGGTAGAAGTTTGGGGTGTACGGCTTCCCCGACACCTTTCCGTATTGGTCAATCATTCTATCGTCCACGAGAAGAAAAACGTCCTCGGATACGCCAGCGTCGTCCCCCTCGAGATATCCGCAGACAACGATCATATCACAGTCACCGGGCTTTGTACGCTGATTGCTCATTCTGACGTCGAAGCTGTACTCTTCACCTCTCTTTTCGCTTGTTCTGTCTTCGTTGTTAGTGTTGTATCCTTCGTACACGTAGAATCTCGTCTTACTCACGGGAAGCCTGCTGGAGACCACGTCAACGTATTTGTCTCCCGTCTCCACGGATTCGGGAATACCGCCGATAGCTTCGAGAAGAGCGATTTCTGGGTCCATACCATTCACTCTACTGTAACATACAAATCTCTTTCTGTACAACCTCGGGCTAAACTGCTGTCTGCTCCCATCACCAAATTGCTTATAAACTAGACTGGCCGCACATACTATGAGTGAACATGCGGGATGTGGATCGGAACGACGACAGAGTCGAACTCCCCATAGAACGCGGGTTTCCGATCGAACGGATCAACGAGATCGTCTCGCGCGAGAGCCGGGCGAAGCAGTGGTACCGCCCGATTTACACGATGCACAAGTGGTGGGCACGCCGCCCCGGGAGCCTGTTTCGGGCGATCACGCTGTACAGTCTGGTGAACGAGGAGACGACGGCCGGGGAGGTGTCGGTGTACGAACCCGGTGCGAATCAGACACTGACCGCTGGGGGGCCACACTCCCGTGAGGGCCTGGAGGAGCTGGCAGGGAACGTCGACATGTCCGATCCGGAGTCGTTGTGGCAGTTGTACCCGAAAGATATCCGGATCGACGACGAGACCAGCGTGCTCGATCCGTTCGCTGGCGGGGGAACCTCGCTCGTGGAGGCCTCTCGGTTCGGTGTCGAAACGGTCGGTCACGACCTCAACCCCGTTGCGTGGTTCGTGACGAAGAAAGAGCTAGAGGCGGGTGAGACGAGTGTCGACCGTCTCGAACGAGCCTACGAGCGTGTCCGCGAGGAGGTGGCCGACGAAATCAAGCGGTACTACCGCACACCCTGTCCGAACGGGGACAGTGCCGACAGTTCGGCCGACGGTGAGACTGCGCGAGCGGTTCAGGACGGTGGGGCCGTTGCAACTCACGACGGACGACACGACACCCAAGACGACCACACTCACGACGCGGACGTGATGTACAACTTCTGGGTGAAGGAGATCGACTGTACGTCGTGCGACCACACGGTGCCGTTGTTCAAAGACTACCGTGTCGCAGCCGGGCGCTACGAGAACGACGACCGATACAACGTCCTGTGTCCGGACTGCGGCGAGATCAGTCTGGTCGACGACTACGACAGTGAGTGTACGTGTGACTGCGGAAATCAGTGGGTTCCGGCGGAGGGGAACGTCTCGCGCGGCGGCTACTACAACTGCCCCGAGTGCGGGCTGAAGGAGTCGATCACGGACGCCATCGCCGAGCAGGGGAAGCCGGACGAGCGGCTGTACGCCGTCGAGTACTACTGTGAGACGTGTGAGGAGGCGGGCCACGACCGCCCCGTCTACAAAGGGTTCAAGTCTGCCGGGCCGGCCGATCAGCGGCTCGTGGAGTCGGCGGCACAGACGTGGCAGACCCGGACGGACCTCCACGAGTACGTCCCAGACGAGGAGATTCCCGAGGGGGCGATCACCGAGGCGTCGTCGATCAGCGGCAACGACGTGTTCCAACACGGCTACGAGAAGTGGACGGACATGTTCAACGAACGGCAGTTGCTGTCACACGCGCTGTTGCTGGACAGCATCGACCGCCTCTCCGACGAGAACCTCCGGGACTACCTCCTGCTCGTGTTCTGTGACGCGCTGATGTTCAACAGTACGTTCACGATCTACAATAAGACGGCGACGAAGATCGAGGGGACGTTCCGTCTCAACTCCTTCGTCCCGCAGGCGGAGTTCGTCGAGAACAACGTCTGGGGGGCGGCCGCCGGGCGGGGGACGTTCTCGAACACCTTCGAGAAGGTGAAAAACGCCGTCGAGTACGCCAGTGCCCCGACGGACCGATACGTCGAGGACGGCGAGACGAACGAGACCGACCCGTTCGCCCAGCCAATCGGCGAGGACAGCGAGGTGTTCCAGGGCGACATGCGGGAGATCACCGCCGAAGACGAGTACGACGCGGTGATCACAGACCCGCCGTACTACGACAACATCATCTACAGCGAGGTGTCGGACTACTTCTACGTCTGGCAGAAGATCCTCCTCGAAGACGATTACCCGGGATTCGACCGCGAGCAGACGCCGCGTGCGGAGTCCATCGTCACGAACCCGCACCTCGACAAGACGGCCGAAGACTTCGAACACGAGATCGGACAGGCGCTGTCGGTGATTCGCCGTGCGCTGAAAGACGACGGCGTGTTGGCGTTCACCTACCACCACAGCGACTCGGAGTCGTGGGGAGAACTGCTCACCTCGCTGTGTGAGACGGGGTTCGAGGTGACGGCGACGTACCCGATCAACTCCGACCTGAACAAGTTCATCGGGGGCGACGCGGTGTCGTTCGACATCGTGATCGTCGCCCGCCCGACAGAAGATCGCCGGGCAACGTCGTGGAACACCCTCCGGCGGGAGATAGTCAAGACCGCCAGAGAGACCCGCGAGACGCTCGAATCTAACCGCGATCTGTCGCGCGGTGACGTTGGCGTGATCGAGATGGGGGAGTGTTTCCAGGCGTACTCGAAACACCACGGCAAAGTCCACCGCGCCGGCGAGATCATGGACGCGAAGGCAGTCGTCGACCGGATCTACGGGATCGTCCAGGACGCGGACCTCGGCGAGGTGGACATCTACCTCGATCTTCTGGAGCAACGGAATCCGACGACGGACGACCTGAACAAGCTCCTGCGGCGCGCGGACGCGACCCGAGACCAGATGGAGGAGATGCACCTTCTCGACACGGACGCGAACGGGCTGCGTCTGTACGACTGGTCCGACGAGAAACGTCAGGCGTACGTCCGCGAGGCCGTCGAGAGCCCCGACCGCGACGCGACCACACTCGACCGCGCGCACTTCCTTCGTGAACGCTACGAGGCCGGGAAGAACCGCGAGGAGTATCTGAACGCCTGGGACACGACGGACCTCGAAGAGCTGTGCGAGGGGCTCGCGGAGGCGACTGACGACGAGACGTACCTCCGGATGGTCGGTGCCGACACGCGACTGGAGACGTTCGGTGGGACGTGACCGACACACTGGACGAGTGTGTCCCGGCTACGTGAACTGCCAGCCGTCGGCGACCGATACGCCACGGAGACACGCCTCGATGGTCTGTCGATTGTCGACGATATCGTTCTGATCGAACGTGACGAACGCGACTCGCTGTCTGGCTGTGACCACGACCGCGTGGTGTGTGTCGAGGAGGAGATCGCGGTCCATCTCGTCAAGTAGCCCGTCGAGCCTCTGGTGCTTTCGGCTGTACGTCGCTTCGTAGCTGTCGAGCACCTCGCCGAAGTGCCGGAGCGCCAAACTCCCGTTCTCTCGTTTCAGCCGCTGAACGGTCTTTAGTGGCCCGCCGAAGTCCTCGTCGATCTCTTCGAACGTCGACCGAAGCGCACGCTGTGCGTCTGTCTGCGCGAGCCCGACAAACGCGTCTCCGTGGTGGTCGATGTACTCCAGAACGGGGCCGACCTTCCCCCAGTCGTCCGCGAACTCCCCGTAGACGAACTGTTTCACGTCCGCGACCGTGTCGTGCCGCCCGCTGTCGAACTGTTCGAAGACACGGTCGGCCGCCTGACGCGCACGCCGTCGTTGTTTCTCGACGACGCTTTTCGCCTCCTCGAACGCTCGTGTGCTCGCGGCCATCTCGCGGTTCGAGCCACGCTCTTGGCGGCACGTGTCGACCGGCTGACCGAAGTCGTCCCAGTCGACCGTGTAGCCGAGTAACAGATTCGTGTCCCAGAAGTCGGTCGGGCTATCGGCCGTCGCGTCACTCATCTGACTCCCCCTCCAGCAGTGAGCGGTTCACTCGCCCCCACGCACTGTCCTCGGCGACTCGGATCGAGTTTTCGTTTGTCTCGTCGTCGGTGTCGTACGGGCCGAACTGTTCGTCCAGTGTCGCCTCGAACCGTTGGAGACTGTCGTCGACCGACTGTTGTGAGTTCTCGTACTCCAACTCCCACGCCGCTTCCTTGTCGGCGTACGCCTCGTCGTGTTCCTCGATCCGGAGCCGCTTGGCGAACAGCTCCCACACGTCGGTTGCCAATCGCCCGAAAGTCTCGCTCATCCGCTTTTCGGACTCGTCCACCGCCGCGAGGTACGTCTCGGCGAGCGTGACGAACCACGAGAACCGTTTCCGCCACTCGTCGAACGCGGCGTCCGTCGGCGTCTTCCCCTCCGCCCGGGCGAGACGGAACTGGATCTCCTCGGGTGGCTCTGCGAGATAGTACGGGTCCCTGGCGAACGCTTCGACTGCCGGGAGAACCTCGAATTTGTAGTACAGCTGGAAGTCGTACGGCGCGTCGACGTAGATGTCCTCTCGAAGCCGTTCGTCCAGATTTCCGAAGACATCGTACTGTTCGAGCACCTCCCGAATAGCCGCCTCGGCGGCGGCCAGATCTTCGTCCTCCGCGATCCCCGGCGGATCTTCGCCCCCCGGCGTGAACACCTGTCCGCCGGTCTCCGTCGTTCGGCCGTCGACGACCCCGCCGGCTTTCGCGGATTGAAGGGTGTGACTGACTGCCGTGCTCATTGGGCCGTGTTGGTACCAGTAGAACGGCAGCGACTCTGCGACTCGATTGTCCGGGTCGAGCCGTCTCTGCGTCAGATAGAAGATCTTCTGCGCGTCGATGTACTTCAGTTCGGCCCCCTCCGGAAGCTCCCGAAAGACACAGTCGATCAGGTACTCGAGCGGATCTGTGTCGAGGCCCGGCAACATGGTGACAGTACAGATCTACCGCCCAATCGGGTAATAAATCTTCGTCGTGTGAACTCGGCCGGCAGCGACGACGCGCACCCGAACCACTAACACCGACGCTGCACCCACTCGGACCGTGACGGATCAGGAGACGCTCGACGTGCCAGTCGAGATCAGCCACGAGCCGCCGGCGTTCGACCTCGACAGCGACCCCGACGGTCTCGACAGCCACCGCGCGAGCACGCTCGCCGCCCGGCTCCGGGCGGGCGAGCCGGACGACGAGCTTCGGTCGTTGGAGACGGTCGACGAGAGTCAGGTGAAGCTGTTGGAACACCAGGTCGACGCCGCCCACCGGGCGTTGTTCCAGATGGACGGCACGGCGTTGTTGGCCGACGAGGTGGGCCTCGGCAAGACGATCGAGGTGGGGATGATCCTCAAAGAGATGCACTACCGGGCGACGAGCGACAGTGTGCTCGTGCTCACCCCGGCGCAGTTGGCGCCACAGTGGCAGGGTGAACTCCGCGAGAAGTTCGGGCTGGAGTTCGTCTGCAACTACGACGACGAGTTCGAGGGGTTCGACGCCCACGACTACGTTCTCGCCAGCATCGACACCGCAAAGAGCGACCGCCACCGCGAAACCGTGCTCGCCCGCGACTGGGACGTACTCGTCGTCGACGAGGCGCACTATCTGAAAAACGAGACGACGGACCGCTACGACCTGGTCGATCGCCTCCAGTACGACTACGCCTTCTTTCTCACCGCGACGCCGATTCAGAACGACCCGACGGACCTGTACAACCTCGTCACCCTGCTCCGGCCGGGGTTGTTCGGGAGCCGGGAGTCGTTCGACCGGTACTTCCAGACGAGCGACGACGGTGACCAGACGACGCTCGTCGACCGCGAGGAACTCCACGACCGGCTCTCGGAGGTGATGATCCGGAACCGCCGCGCGGAGACGGGTGTAGACTTCACCGATCGAGTCGTCGAGACGCGGACGTTCGAGCCCACCGACGCCGAGCGCCGGTTGTACGAGGCGACCACCGACTACGTCCAGACCGCCTACGCCGAAGCAGAGGCCCAGAAGCTCGTTGCGATGCTCCTCCAGAAGGAAGTCGTCTCCAGCCCCGAGGCGCTGGCGGCGACGGTCCGGCGCAAGCTAGCCGGCGGCGACGACGAGACGGACGGCGCCGGCAGCGACAACGACACTGGCAGCGACGACTCCGACACCGCTGCTGACGACACGGAGAGTGTCGGCGTCGACGACGACTCCGACACGGGCGACACCTGGGCAGGAGCCGTCGACGGGGCGTCGGCGGACACAGCGCCGCGACACCCGGACCGACTCCGGTCGTTGTTGGAGACGGCCGAGTCCGTCGACCGCGTGACGAAACGCGAGCGACTGTTCGAGGTCGTCGACGAGGTCCGCGAACGGGTCTCCGGTGGGCACGTCGTCGTGTTCACCGCCTTCCGCGCGACACAGCGGGCACTCGTCGACGCGCTCACGACCCGGGGGTACGAGACACACACGTTCCACGGGGGACACGACAGCGCACAGAAGGAGGCCACCGTGGCGGCGTTCGAAGCCGACGGGGGCGTCCTCGTGTCGACGGACGCGATGAACGAGGGGCGGAACCTCCAGTTCTGTAACGTCCTCGTGAACTACGATCTTCCGTGGAACCCGATGCGAGTGGAACAACGGATCGGCCGCGTTCACCGGATCGGCCAGCGACGACAGGTGTACGTCTTCAACCTCGCGTTAGAAGACACCGTCGAGGAGTACGTGCTCGACAAGCTGTTCCACAAGATCGACCTGTTCCAACAGACAGTCGGCGAGACGAGCCAGATTCTGAGCGGGCTCGCTGCCGACGGCCGGAGCTTCGAGGACGCAGTGTTCGAGCGGTTGGTCGACGCCGACTCGGAGGTGGCGCTGGAGAACGACTTCGACGAGCTGGCCGTCGACCTCCAGGAACAGACCGCGCTCTCACAGAAGGTCGAACAGTTCAACGACGACGTGTTCGAGCGTTTCGATCTGGGGGTGGACGGTGACTGAGACGACGCTCACGCCGACGACAGAGCAGATTGGTGAACTCGCACGGCTGTACTTCGAGAATCTGGGCGCGACGGTTCGGCAACCGGGCGACGATTTCGTCGTCGAGTTCGACGGGGTCACGCCGCCGTCGTGGGCCGAGCCGCACGTCGACGGCGGGCGACTCGTCGCCGCGGCGACAGCCGAGCCGGCCGAGCGGGCGGGCGACGGCCCGAACGACGCGGGGGGCGCCACCGATACGGGTGAACGAGAGCGACCAGAGATCCGCCCGGAGACAGCGTTCGCGCGGCGACTGATCGACGCCGCCGCCGCCCGTTGTCCGGTCGGGACGGCGTCGGTGCCCGGCGTTCCCGGCGGCGTCGACTCGTTGGTCCCGGCGTGGCTGCAAGACTCGCCGGTCGACGTGGCGTCGGTCGCGTTCCACCCCTACTACGACAGCCAGGTGGCGTGTGTGTGGGTGCGTGTCGAGATCGAGACGCCGAGCCAGTACCAACGGGAGTCGCTCCACACGGTCGTCGTCGACCCCGAGACTGGCGCACGGGTGGACTGCGATCCGACGGCGTTGTTCGACGCCGCAGCCGCCTCGGAGTCGGGGGCCGACGACGTCACACCCGACCCGGAGAGCCTCCGGCGAGCGATAGACGAGGCCCGGGACCACGTTGTCGCCGAGGTCGACGACACGCTCGCCGATGTGGAGGCAGGGGCGGGTCGTGCTGCAACCGACGCCTTCGAGCAGTACGCGGCCCGCCAGCGCGACAGACTGTCGGAACTACGGGCGGAACGTGACCGTGTCGAGACGGAGTTGGCGTCGATCGGCGACCGACTCGGCGACGCGGCCGGCGACGACCGGGTCGAACTGCTGGAGCGACGGGAGCGGCTCACGGAGCGCCGAGCGGCGCTCGACAGCGACCTGTCGACGCTGCGAGCGGCCGAGTCGGACGGGTTCCCCGATCAACGGGCGCGACTCCGGCAGCGACACGCCGTCGAACTCCGGACGCGCCCGGTCGCCGTCACCGGCGTCTCCGTCGAACGCGGGGATCTGTCGGTCACGGTGCGGGCCGACGGCCGCCGAGAGACGTTGGATCTCTCCGTCGGTGCGGTGACCGGCCTCCGACGGACGGCGACGTGTCCCCGCTGTGAGCGAGCGTTCGGTCGAGCGAACGGACTCCGCGTGACCGACGACGGAATCGCGTGTGAGGACTGTGTCGAGTGACGCGGTTCGGGGTGGGTCTTCTCCCCCAGCCGAGGCGTTCGCTCACCTACGGCGGATTCTGTCCCGCGTTCAGCGCCGACAGCGATCCTCCGTGGTGGGCGACGCGCCAGAGCTTCAGGACGGCGCGGGTGACCAACACCTCGGGTGTCTTCGTGATACAGGATGCTTCGACCACGTTGGCGTCGGAACTCGCGTTCGGCGGCGGGTGATAGTGCTCGTCTCCCGCGGCCTGGACGTAGTCGCCGTCGTGTGGGTGGCTGCCCCAGCGGAGATTCACCCCTTCGGAGTCCGTGTAGTGGAATTTGTAGTCGTCCCGGGTCGTCCACTGAACGTCGATCCGGGCGGTGTCGGCGCCGGCCAGTCCGTCGTCGAGTTCGACTTCAAGCACGGTGGGGTCGAGGAAGTCGTCGAGCGCTGGCGTCGCCAACGGCTCCATCTTCTCGATCACGTCGCGGATCGTGAGCAGGGCCGGACGGTCGACCGCACCGCGAAGGGTGTGCGTCTCCGCCTGTGCCGGTGATCCCGACATCGGTCAGGCGAAGGTGTCGTCGCGTCGCGGCTCGCGGTCGCGGCGGTCGCCGTCGACGAACCGCTCGGCGTTACCGATGGAGAGCGCGGCGTTGGCGAACGCGAGGTTCCGACGGAGCCGCTTCCACTCGCGGATCGTCTCCCGGTCGGGCGCTGCCGGCGTCGACTCGGCCGCGAGCGACCGGTTCGTCCGGTCGACCGCCAACTCCTCTGGCGACTCGACGCCGAACTCCGCCTGATAGTCGGACAGCCGCTCGCGCATCTCCCGAACCCGCGCGGCCAGGTCCTCTGTCGAGACACCGTCGAGGATGTCCGCCGCCTGCTCGACCACCAACGACTCCGGTGAACGGCGGTAGACGGTGGCGCCGTGGTCGCCGGGCTCGGCCGTGACGAACCCCTCGCGGGCGAGCGCCTTCAGGTGTTTCCGAGCCGTCTTCGGCGACGTGTGCGCCGCCTCGGCGACGTCGCCGGCCGACACCGGGCTGTACGCACGGGCGACGACCCGACGGACACGTTCAGACGGCGTCGTCTCCGCCTCCCACTCCTCCTCGACTGCCTCGTTCACGTCCGTGAACGTCCCCGGCGGGTCCCGGTGGTTCATGCACATACTGCACAACTGGGGGAATATAGTCCTTTGTCTCGAAGGCATTCTACGCCAGACGGACGCCACCTCGGCAGTGGGGTCGTCGACGGGGAGAGGTGACCCCGGACTCGACTCGGGACCCGACTACGCCGTCTCGCCGCTCGTCGCGTTCTGTGCCGTCTCGTACCACGCCGGACGCTCGACGCGGGTCTCGCCGACGGCACGGAACCGGATCGTCCGGGTGACGACGCTGCCGGTCGCGTCTCTGACGAATCGGTGGCGGATATCCGTCACGCGCCCCTCGGGGGTGACGAGCAGCTCGACCGTCCGGTTGCTCCGGATTCGGTTCTCCGGGAGTCGCGCCGCGATTCGGTACCGCTGTGTGCCGTCGCGGGTCACCGACTGGACACTGACCTCCTCGGCGTCCCCGAGAGCGGCGACCGGAGCACGGTGGAGCGCGGGCGTGAGCCGGAGCACGGTGTCGGTGAGGGGTGGGCGGTCGAAGGTGACGTTCTCGTCGCCCGCGTCGCCCGCGTCGGTGACGATCCGACGGGACACCGTCTCGTCGGCGCGGTAGGTGCTCACGGCCTCCGGGGGCCGACGGTCGCCGACGAGCGACTGCGGCACCGTCACCCACCGGGATTCGTACGTCCCGCGGAACCCGTCTCGGGCGTCGATCCGCCAGGTCGCCGTCAGTTCGCGGGTGGTCTCGTTCGTCGCGGTGTCGACGCCACGCACCCGCCGGGTGACGGTGAACGACCGCTCGGTGAGCGCTCGGACGTGTGCCTGCACCAACGCCGTCGCGTCGACGACGCCGTCGGCCGTCACCCCCGGCACGACCCGTTCTGCGGTCTGTGCCCCTGTCGGCGAGGCCGCCGCCGACGCGGTCGTCGCGTTCGCGGGCTCCGACATCGGCGTCGGTACCGCCCCACAGCCGGCGACGGTCACGGTCGCGGCGACGACGAAGAACGCGACCGCGAGCGACCGCGTCGCGGTCACGCCGACACCTCCGGCGGGCTCGACCACTCCAACCGAACGACAAGCCGTCTCACGGTCACGCCTCCTCGATCAGCGGCGCGACGGCGCTCTCGAACCCCCCGAACGTCCGAGCGTCGACATCACCCGCGGGAGCGCCGTCGCGGTCGAACAGGAGGTTCGTCGGGTACGAAGTCGCGTCCCAGCGCTGTGAGGCCCGCAGCGACGAGTCCGTCACCGCCGGCCACGTCGCGTCGTGTTTCGCCCAGAACGACGCGACCACCTCCGTCTCGACCTGTGGCGTGACCGACACCATGTGGAGCTCCGACTCGTCGTACGCCTCCCGGAGCTTCCGGAGCGCCGGCATCTCCTTCTTGCAGGGGGCACACCACGTTGCGAAGAAGTTGAGCAGCGTCACGCTCCCCGTCGGCCGGAGCGTCACGTCCCCGTCCGGGAGGCCCCCGGTCGTGACGGCCGACGGGAGCGCGAGCGACGACTGTGCCGCGGTGGCGGCCGTCGGCGACCCGTCGGTGTCGTCCACCGCGCGGTCCGTCGCCGCCGCCTCGCCGCCCGTCGACACACCGGAACATCCCGCGACGGCGGTCGTCACACCCGCGCCGACCGTCGCCAACAGTCGGCGACGGTCGGTCACGACCGTGTCCGTCACCGTCTCCGGCCGCTCCGAGCCTGGTCGTGTCATGTATTCGAGCCTCAGCTCGTGTCACAAAGTCTCTTCGGACGGTCTCACGAACTGCGTGTCTCCGGTTCGGGAGTGGTCGTCGTGTGGGCACGGCGGTCGGAGACACCGTCACGCCGCCGGTCACCCGCTCAGCGCCGTCACGCCGCCGCGGAAGTCGACGACGAACACCCGGTCGTCGACGACGGCGACGCGCTGTGGTCCGGCAGGGAGTGACTGTCGCCACTGCACGGTCCCGTCGGCGGCGTCGAGCCCCAAGAGGACCCCTTCGCCGACGCTGCGCTCTGAGCTGCTCTCGTAGCCGGGGCCACGCTCTGGGTCGCTCCCGTAGCCGACGAGGAGGGTATCGCCGGCGACGACTGGGGGTGCGAGCCGGAACATCGGACGGCCACCCAGCGACGGGATGCGGTCGTCCGGCGTGTAGCTCCGCTGCCAGTCCAGCCCGCCCGTGTCGGCACGGAGCGCCGTGACGGCGACCCGCCCGGGGGTCTCGTGCGCCTCACAGACGTACACCCGGTCACCGTCGGTCGCGGGACTGGCGTGGGCGCTGGCGCCGTCGCCGGCGACGCCCGCGAACTGCCAGGGGTGGCGACTCCCGAACCCACCGACCACGGTCGGACGGACGGAGCCCGTCGACCAGGCTGCCGCCGGCCCGACCACGGTCTGCCCGTCGTCGTCGACGACGGGGGAGCCCGGAAGCCGCAGCGGCAGTTCCGTCCGCGACGTGTGTGTCTCGAACCGGCCGTCGGTCGTCTCGTACCCGTCGACCTCGACGAGCCCCCGCCAGCGGTCCGTCACCCGCGCCCCCGTCGGTGTCGGCGCGACGCCTGTCGGCCGTCCCAGCGTCGGGTACGAGTCGTCTCGCTCGGGTGGCTGTCCCAGGAACACACGCCACGTCTCGGTGCCGTCGTCGAGCGCGACGCCGTGGAGCCCGTAGGCGCTGGCGACGTACAGTCCGTCGGGCGTCGCGGCCGCGACCGCTTCGAACCGATTGGTCTCCCCACTCTGGGGGAGAAACGCACTCGGCACCGCGTCGGCGACCTGGTCGGAGAGGCTGCGACGCCAGACGACCGTGCCGTCGGCGACGGAGACGGCCGACAGCTCTCCGTGGTAGTCCGTCGTGAACACGGTTCCGTCGACGACACCCGCGATCTGCCGGGCGTGGCTCTCGTCGGCCCGCGGGAGTCGGCGCTGCCAGAGGCGGTCGCCGCCGTCCGTCCCGAACGCCCGGAACCGACTGGCTCGGTCGCCGTCGGTGACGGTGACGATCCGGTCGTCCACGACGGCGACGAGGTCGCCACGGAGTCGGTCGCCGTCGGCCGTCGCCGTCCGGCGCCAGTCGATCTCCGGCGACGACGGCGGCGAGGCGGCGACGTGTGCGGTGTGGCCGGCGTCGCCCGCGGGAGACGGCCACTCGTCGGTCGACTGCCGTGGCGTGGCACCGAGCGACGACGGCGGTCGTTCGTTCGGATCCGGCGGCGTGTCGATCGCGCCACAGCCGGCCAGGCCGGCGACGGCGGCCGTTCCGAGGAGGCGGAGCGCACGGCGGCGTGTGGAGGGCATCGACGGCTACTCTCGGGGGCGCGGGGAAAGTAGCTGACGGAGACGCACCGCTCGAGGCCGAGACGTCGAGCGCTGCCGTCACACTCCCTCGTCTGCGCCCGCTCGCTCGGCTGCCGGCGCCTCGACCACGAAGACGGCGACGGCCACGACGAGGAACAGCCCGCCGAGCGCAGCGAAACCCCACAGCGGGGAGCGTCGGTCGGCGACCACGCCGCCGACGGGCTGGAGGACGATCCGGACGAGCGCGTACACGAGCGACGCGGCAGACAGGAGCGACGCTCGGCCGACCGACTCCGCGTGGTCGTTGAGGTACCCGGAGACGATCGGCCGGACGAGGGTGTTGGCCGACTTCATCGCGAAGAACGCCGGGAGTGCGACGACCGGGAGGAACGCGGGGACCACCAGGAGCGCAGCCGTGATCCCCGTGATCCCGACCACTGCCCACCGTGTCGTCAGCGCGTCCTCGACGTCGCCCGCGAAGTAGCTGGCGACCGCCGAGACGGCCGTGAACCCGGCGTACAGCGTCCCGATCGCCGAGACGGGGACACCGGCGTCGACCGCGACGGGCTGGACGAACTCGTCTGCCGCGCGGACGACGCCGAAGAACACCGCCGCGTACACCAGAACCGAGCGCAACGGCGGCCGGGAGAGCTGTTCGCGGAAGAGTGGGACGGCGTCGACGAGCGAGAACGTCTCCTCGCTGGGTCGGTCCCCGTCGAACACGCTCGTCTTCGGCATCGTCAGGAGGACGGCCACGCCGCCGGCGTTGAGCAGGCCCGCCGCGAGAAACGGGAGTCGGTGGTCGACCCCGTACAGCGGCCCGGCGGCGAGCATCGTCCCGGCGCCGACCCACCGGTTCACCGACCCGCCGCGGCCCCGGACGTGCGTGTACGCCGACTCGTCGAGTCGGTCTTCCAACGTCTCGTACAGCCACGCCGCGCCGGCTCCCGACCGGAACGTCTGGGCGAACGCCCAGACCGTCCACAACACGACGAACTCCGGGAAGCTCTCTGCGACTGCGAACCCCAGGATCGAGGCCGCGTACAACACGGAGCTGACGACCATACTGTTTCGCCGACCGATCCGGTCGGCGACGTACCCCGTCGGGAGCTCGCCGACGACCACGACCCCCGCAGAGAGGCTGTTCAGCAACGCGATCTGTGTGTACGAGAGATCACGCGCCAACAGGAACAGGGTGAACACCGGCCAGAAGAACCCGAACGTCCGCGTCGCTTGGTAGAGGTAGTACTTCGACACGACCGACGGAGGACGTTCGACTCCCATCCGACACACTCCTGGCTGTCGTTCACCCTAATGAAACTGGGGACAGCGAACGGGTCGGGCCGCTCACTCCGACCGCAGGCACTCCCGTGTGGTAGCGGTGAACGCACGCAGTCCGGCGACACGGGCGTGTGCTGTCGGCTCGGTGCCGACGGCCGCAGAGACGCACGCCGGTAGTCCAGCCGCCTCGGGCCACCTCGTGCCCGAGGTACCCCACGGGAGCGGCTACTGTGGCGACGACGACCGGTCTGTCGTGATTCGTCTCCGGTGGGCGTTGGTTTCTTGTCCCGGCCCCCCGAGAAGTGGTCGTGAGACGACGGAGACTCCTCGCGGGCGCCGGCGTGGGGCTCGCAGCGACGCTCGCCGGGTGTGGATCGCTGTCGGGTGTCGGTGGTCGCGGCGCCCGCGGGGGGTCGCTCCCGCCGTACGCTCGGTCCCTCCCGGCCGACGGAACCACCGGACTGTTGTACCTCGACGTGGGCAAACTGGTCGACCGGGGCGTCTTCGACGGCTCCGACACGGAGACGGCGACACCGGCACAGACACCGACGCCGGACGAGGCGTCGTCGGATCCGGCGAGTGCGCTCGTCGCGGCGCCGGTGTCTGCCGGGCTGCTCGCGGCGTTGCTCGGGCTCGGCTTCGGACTGCAGGGGTACGGCGACGCCGGGAGTCGACTCGTCGCGCCACTGTACCCGGACCGGACGGACGTCGAAGACGAGGTGGGGCTGCGGGGGCTGACGTTCGTGGCCGGAGTCGTCGTCGCGACGGGGGCGTTCGACACGGCGGCGTTCGACGACGCGCTCCCGGACGGGTTCGAGACTGCGGCCGAACGGGAGGCGTACACCGTCTCGACGGACGGCGACGAGGCGGCAATCGCCGTCTCCGAGGAGGCGATCGTCGTCGCGACGGGCACGTTCGACGACACCGACGGTCCGGCGACGGCCAGAGAGGCGGTGACGCGCGTCCTCGACGCCCGTCTCGGCACGGCCGACCGGCTCGCGGACCGGAGCCCGGACGCCGAGTGGGTGCTCCGGCAGGCCGGGACACACGACTTCGTCGGCGGCGGCGAGAACACGAGCGTCGACGGGGCAGACGACGGTGACCGGACGTACGACCCGTTGGCCGGGACGCCGTTGGCGGGCGCCCAGACCTCGCTGATCGTCTCCGGCGCCAGTGTCGAACTCACCGGCGGCGAGGCGACGAACGCGAGGGCCGACACCGCGCTCGTCAACACCGGGGACGCCGTCTCACAGTCGGCTCTGGAGTCGGTGTACGCCGACAGCGACGCCACCGTGTCCGTGACCGTGAGCGAGGCCGCCGACGGCGACGACCCCGGGCAACGGGTCCACGTCACCGGGGAGTTCGGATCTGCCCCCTCGCGGCTGTGAGCGACTGTCGGCACGACCCGTCGCGGATCTCCGCGCCGTCCTGTACGGCTCGGCCGTCGGTCCGGCCGTCGACCTGCTCGTCGGGGTCTCACCGGGAGTGACGGACCCCCCGATCCAGACGGTCGACCCTCGCCGACGACCCGGAGCGTTCACTTCGCTGGCGCCCCTGGAACGGGTGTGAGTCTCCCGCCGTCCGTGTTCGTCGCGTTCGACGCGAGCGTGTTGTACGCCGACGACAACGCGACGCCGGTGTCGGGTGCGATCGGGTTCGTGATTCGGGAGGGTCACGACCCGACGGTGGAGTGTTCCCGACCGGTCGATCAGTTCGTCTCCAACGTGGCCTTGGAGTACCGTGCGCTGGCCGAGGCGGCGGCGGCCGTCGACGCCGCCTACGACCGTGTCGGGTCGGTCCACGTCCGAGGGGACGCGGACGTGGTCGTCCGGACGGTCGACCCGGGGCGGCCGGCGGAGCCGTCGAACCCGGTGGTCGGCCGGCGGGTGGCGGCGACGCGGGCCAGCCTCGCGGACGCCGCCCGTGTCGACTACCGCGCCGTCGACGGCGACCGCAACCGTCGGGCGCACACCCTGGCCCGGCGGGGACACCGGCGGTGGGGGCGAGGAGAGTGAGAGACGCGTCCCCGACCGGGACGAGTCCCAGGGAGGCCCGGTGGCTGCCCACAGTGCGGCGAGGTGAGACGTCCGAAACCGTTCTCTCCGCGTACCGAATCGCTCCGCCGGGGCTGCACGGTCCACCTCGGGAGTGAACCGACGGTACGGCCGGAGCCTCTCGTCGACGGCGGCCGCGGGCTGGATACTCACTTCGACGGCCGACAGTCGACGTGCGAAGCGGTCGACGCCCGTCGTGTCCGCGCCGACGGCGCCGGACCGTCCCCGACTGGTACACCGGACGGCAGTCCAACGCGCTCGGTCGGGCCGACGAGCCGGTAACGCCTCGCCAGGCTACCCTCGGAGGAGTCGGACGACTTCGTCTGTCACGTCCGTCTGGACCGCCAGAATGTACTGGACGCCCGGCTCGAGCACCGTGTCCGACCCCGGGAACGCGCCCGTGTCTTGTTCGGCTACCACGGCCGCTCCCCGGGGGAACGAGACGGCTTCGAGTGACTTGCCGGCGGCTGGTGCCCGCTCGGCGACTTCGATCTCGACGAGTTCCAACCGGTCGGTGACCTCTTCGATCGTCCGGACCCCACCGCCGCCGACGTCGATGATGTCGTTGGCGGCCGCGTTGGCGGCCAACTCCTCGGGGTACACGACGGCGTCGACGACCTCCTCGAACTCCTCGTGTTCGCCGTGGTCGATTCGAGCGACAGTGTCGATGTTCGGGGCGATTCGCTGGGCGGTCATGCAGATCCCGACGTTCGTCATCGCACCGTAACTGGTGAGCCCTGCGATGATGTCGCTCCGTTCCAGTTGTGCCTGCCGGAGGACGCTCGGGCGTCCGCCGTCCCCGTGGATCACGGAGGCGACGTACTGGTCGCTGAGGAACTGGACCCGGTCACTGTCCTTCTCGATGATGACGATGTCGTGACCACGGTTGTCCAGTCGCTGTGCCGTGTGGTACCCGACGCGGCCGCCGCCGACGACGATGATTCGGAGGTCTCTGCTCATGAGTGGGTCTGGGGTCCGTGCATTGCCGTTGTGCGTATCTCTACTATTGTTACTTCAGTCTTCTTCCACTGGCTCGGTTACGCTCGGCTCTTCGGCGGGTTCGGTGTCCGATTCGGCCGGCTGTCTGCTCGACAGGAACGCCCGTACTTGCTGGCGATTGAGTCCGGCGTAGACGACGCCACCGAACAACAGCCACCCGACCGCGACAGCCCACGTCAGCGGCGAGATGAACGCGGCGAGCAGCAGGTTGAGCACGCAGCCGAGCACCGGCGGGAGAGGGTACAACGGGATCTCGAACGGCCGGTTGAGGTTCGGCTGATCCCGTCGGAGCTTGATCACCGCGAGGTTCACGACGACGAACCCGAGCAGCGAGAATAGACTCGCGAGGTTGCCGACGAGACTGATCGGGGCGACGACCGTCGCCACGAGCATGATCGCCGCACTCGCCATCAGGGCCGTGTACGGGGTCCCGTACTTGTGGTGGATGTTACCGAGCTGCTCGGGCAACTGGCCCTCTCGTCCCATCGCGTACGCCACACGGCTGGAGCCGATCACGACGGCGTTGAGCGCGCTGATCGTCGAGAAGACGGCGCCGAACGCGATGAGGGCCGCACCGATCGAGGCCCCGAACAACCCGATGTCGGGCATGAAGCTGATCGCCGCCTCGACGACGGCCTTCTCGCCGGCTGCGCCGAGCCGTGGCGCGCCCAGAGTCCCGAGCGCGACACCGACGACCAGCAGGTAGATCAGCACCGTCACACCGAGACTGATGAAGATGGCCCGGGGAATGTTCTTCCGAGGGTTCTCGACCTCTTCGGTGACCGTCGCGATGAGGTCGTACCCTTGGAAGGCGATGAAGGTGAGTCCCATCGCCGGAAGCACCTCTACCGCCCCGTTGGCGAAGAAATCAGAGACGGCCGGGGTGGTGCTCGGGTCGACACCGAAGAACGTCGCGGACGACACGGCACTGATCCCGAAGAGGATGAACACGCCGAGAATCAGGATCTTCACGAGCGTCACGACCGTCTCCGCGCCGCCGCTGGCCTCCGTCGAGAGGGCGTTCAGCGCGACGAACGAGACGACCGCGAGCAACGCGTAGCCGACGTGCCAGATCGGCCCCGCCGGGAGTCCTCCCCAGTAGAGGTGCACGAACTCGACGAAGTTCGAGGAGAACCCGAGTGCGTACAGTGCGCCGGCGGCCGTGTACGTGAACCACCGCGTCCAGCCCATCACGAACGCGACCGGCGCGGAGAACGTCTCGCGGATGTACGCGTACCCGCCCCCGTTCTTCGGAATCGCGCTCGCCAGTTCGGCGTAGGACAACGCGGTGAAGGTGGTGACACCGCCGTTCAGCGCGAACACGAGGAGTGCGGCCGGACCCGCGATGTCGGCGGCGAGCCCGGTCAAGACGAAGATCCCCGCGCCGATCATCGCGCCGATACCGACCATCGTCGCGTCCAGCAGCCCCAGGCTCGCAGCCGGTGACCGATTGCCCTGCTCCGCTCCCATTACGGACACCACAGCCGAGACGTGCTGGTGTGGATACTACTCGCGGTGTCCCCGTCCACCCGAAGGAGAGAGTCACCGGAGTCGGGGGAGACGGACGTGACGGTCTCGGTCCGAGTCATGGCTGACTGGGACTCCGGACCGTGGAGGTCGGGTCTTCCGTGTCGAGAGTGACGCGAGTCGAACCGGTCTCGGAGAGCCGGTCGAGCTTCGAGGGGTCCGTCTCGCCAGACACGAGGGAGTCTCTCTCCTCGTGGTCGAGGACACACTGTCGAACGTCACCGTTCGACGATACTCGTCGATCGATCCGACGCGACTCGACTTCTGTCGTACTACCGTGGATAACCGATGAGCAAGGCCTCAGAAATAAAAATGCTGGGTGTACCGGTGCCGCCGGTAGTTTTCGAACCTTACTGCTGTTTGCGCTCTGGAGAGTAGTTTAGAGACACATCGTCGGCGGACGGTCGTATTGGGTTTCGATAGTACGCTCGGGTACTACCGATCCGACGACTGTCGAGGCTCTGTCGACGCGACTGGCGGAGTGCCGTGAAACTGCACACCGTCGACTTTCGACCGTACTTCGGATTTCGGACGGTCGTCGAGAACCACACACGGGCTGGGCTGGAGTCGGGCGACGATCTCGGCACAGGAGGAGTACGGCGTGAGGGTCGTACAGGTTGACCCTCGGAACACGTCCGAGCGGTGTTCGACGTGTGGATTCACCCACAGCGACGGTCGGTCTGGTGGAGCGTTCTGTTGTCAGAAGTGCGGGTACGAGGACCACGCCGACTACAACGCTTCCAAGGACGTCGGTTCGCAGTATCTCCGTCGCAGGCAAAATGAAGGCGACGGAGGCGCACCCGTGGATGTGGGGTCGAATCGCGGGACACCGAACGCGAACGGCGAACGTTCGCCTACCGTTGTCGACGGTTACAACGGGAGTCCACGCGAAAGCCTCGGGGCTCGACCCCGAGACAATTTACACGTACTGCCACGGGGAAACCAGTGAACTACTGTGAGCAGAGAGAACGGGAGAACGAACCGCCGTCAGTCGTCAGCAGTCGGCGCCGCGACACGGCGCGCCGTCGCGAGGCGAGCGGCGAGGGTCGTCCGCCTCGCGGCTGGCGCGCCGTCGCAGCGTCCCGAGGTCGACACGGTCGCGGAGCCCGGCCGCGACGAAGCCGACGGTGGCGACGGTGAGGACGGCGGCGCCGGCCGTCACCGCCGTGACGACGGGAGCGACGAGTGCCGCCAACAGGAGGTGCCCGGCGACGGCCGCCAGGAGTGTCCCGAACAGCGACGAGGACTTTCCAGCGGGGCTGACTGTCGTTCGGCCGTGCGATGCGGTCGTGGAGTCGCGCGTTCGACTGTTCACACACGGACAGACGGGCCACACCCCCCTGGAGCCAGTGGGCGACTGTCCAGAGTGACCGTCCCCGCGTGTGTCCCAGAGTCCACACTCCCGGACCACGCCGAGTCTAACAGCTTAGAGACAGTGGGGGAGCGACGGCGTTCGGAGCGGGTCGAGAACGCGCCGCGTGGCGAGACGCACCGACGGTAGCTGCCGAGTTAACAACTCAGGAGCAATATATTGTGAAGGAGAGCCACCAAAGCCGGGCTCTGTAGCAGTAGATTTGATAAGACCGGCCCACCGAGAGGTGTGTATGAGCGATAGCAGCGACGAGCCGCCCGACGGCGAGGCGTCCGTCTCCGACGGGTCGGGTGACCCCGACGACCCGTCACTCGGAGCGGCAGAGCTGTCGGTTCCGGGGATGGACTGCCCGTCGTGCGCCGGGAAGGTGGAGACTGCGCTCGGTGACGTGGCGGGGGTAGAGGCCGTCGACACCCGGCCGACGACCGGGACGGTCCGGGTCGATCACGACGCGACAGTGGCGCGTCCGGCGCTCGTCGACGCGGTCGCGGCGGCGGGCTACGAAGTGACGGACGCGGCGGCCAGTGACGGTCACGACCACGACGGTCACGACCACGGCGAGCACGAGGGGCACGATCACGCCGAGGGAGGCAGTCACGACGGCCACGCCGTCGCCGAGTCCGGCAGCGGGGTGTGGCGGAGTCGTCGAGCGGTCGCCACGGCCGTGGCGGCCGTCGTCGTCGGCGGCGGGCTGCTCGCCGAGTTCCTCGGGGCGGTGCCCGACCCCGTCGTCGGAGAGGTGGGCGGGGGCGTGGTCCGGGTCGCGGACCTGGCGTTCCTGCTCGCGGTCGCGGTCGCCGGGCGGCCGATCGTCCGGAACGGCTACTACTCCGCCCGACAGCGGAGTCTCGACATCGACCTCCTGATGTCCGTGGCGATCTTCGGCGCACTGGCGGCCAGCCTGGCGTTCGGCGAGTCGCTGTACTTCGAGGCCGCGACGCTCGCCACGCTGTTCGGGCTCGCGGAGCTGTTGGAGCGACACTCCGTCGACCGCGCCCGCGGGTCGCTCCGCGAGCTGATGGAGCTGTCACCCGACACCGCGACGGTGAAGCGGGACGACGACGACGGGGAGGAGACGGTGCCGGTCGCGGAGGTCGCAGTCGGCGACCGGGTGGTCGTCAGGCCGGGCGAGCGCGTCCCCGTCGACGGCCGGGTCGTCGCGGGCGACAGCGCCGTCGATCAGTCGCCGATCACGGGCGAGAGCGTCCCGGTGGACGTGACCGTCGACGACGACGTGTACGCCGGCAGCGTGAACGAAGAGGGGTACCTGGAGGTGGCGGCGACGACGGCAGCCGAGGACAACACCCTCGCGCGGGTGATCGATCTCGTGGAGGACGCCCAGGCCGAACAGACGGACCGCGAGCAGTTCGTCGAGCGGTTCGCCGGCTACTACACCCCCGCTGTCGTCGGGTTCGCGGCACTGACGACGCTCGTGACCCCGTTCGCTCTCGGGGCCGCGTGGTCGGAGGCGGTCGTCTACGGGCTGACGCTGCTCGTGTTGGCGTGTCCGTGCGCGTTCGTCATCTCGACGCCGGTGTCCGTCGTCTCCGGGCTGACGAGCGCCGCGAAGAACGGCGTACTCGTGAAGGGTGGCCGCCACTTGGAGGCCGTCGGCGAGGTGGAGACGGTCGCGTTCGACAAGACCGGTACACTCACCGAGGGCGAGCTGACCGTGACGGACGTGGTCCCGTTACACGGCAACACGGAGACGGACGTGCTCCGGTGTGCCCGCGGGCTGGAGACCCGCAGCGAACACCCGGTCGGCGAGGCCATCGTCGCCGCCGCGGGGGACGCGGACGCCGCCGACGGCCGCGAGGTGGACGACTTCCAGAGCCTGACCGGCGAGGGTGTCCGGGCGGATCTGGGCGGGCAGACCCACTACGCCGGCAAGCCCGGACTGTTCGAGGATCTGGGGTTCGACCTCTCGCACGTCCACGCGACGACGGACGGCGGCGAGACCACGACGACCGCCAGACGGCTGTGTGACCAGAACGAGTGTCTCGACCTCTTGGACGACACCGTCCCGGAGCTCCAGTCCGAGGGGAAGACGGTCGTGCTCGTCGGCACGGACGAGGAGCTGGAGGGTGTGATCGCCGTCGCGGACGACGTGCGGCCGGCCGCGGCACGGACGATCGAACGGCTCCGCGAGCTCGGCGTCTCGCGGACGGTGATGCTCACCGGCGACAACGAGCGGACGGCACGGGCCGTCGCGGAGCGGGTCGGCGTCGACGAGGTACGGGCGGAGCTGTTGCCCGAAGAGAAGGTGGCGGCCGTCGACGAACTGGCGGCCGACGGCGGCGTGGCGATGGTCGGCGACGGGATCAACGACGCCCCGGCGCTCGCGGCCGCCACCGTCGGGGTGGCGATGGGTGCCGCCGGGACGGACACCGCCTTGGAGACTGCCGACGTGGCGCTGATGGGCGACGACCTCGCCCGGCTGCCGTACCTGCACGAGCTCGCGGACGCGACCGTGAGCGTGATCCGGCAGAACGTCTGGGCGAGTCTCGCGGTGAAGGCCGGACTCGCGCTCGCGGTGCCGTTCGGCTACGTCCCGATCTGGCTGGCGGTGTTGGCCGGCGACGCCGGGATGACGACCGCCGTCACCGGGAACGCGCTGCGGCTGTCTCGGGTCGCCGCGGACGACGACCGAGAGCCCGGCGTCAATCACGACGCGGCCGCCTGACCGGCCATCCGGTCTCGGTTGCCGCTCCCCCGACGTGTCTCGGGGAGTGGAGTGAGCCCCGGACATTCATACGCACGTCACCACTCGTGACAGCCGTGTTCGAACGTCGTCTTCCGACGGTGATCGTCGGACTCCTGTCCGTCGCCATCGTCGTCGCCGTCCCGGCAGTGACGGGTGGCGGCCACTACTTCGCGCTAGCGACACTCCCACCTGCCGTCGGGGTCGTCGTCGCTATCCACCAGCTTCGCCGTCAGTTCGGTGTCCCGGCGTTTGCGGTGTCGATCCGGTCGTCGCCGAACCGGTGGAACGGCGTCGCGGGTGGCACCATCGCGTTCGTCAACTCGCTGATCCTCCAGCGGTGGCTGCAGCCGATGGAGGCCGCGAGGGTCCCCTCTGCGTGCCTCCTCGCGGCGACGCTCCTCGTGTTCGTCTGGCTCACGATCTACGGCGCCGCGCTCAAAGACGTCGCCGACGAAGCAGTCGAGGTGGACACCGAGACGGCGTGAGAGAACGGCCCCGACGGCTGCCCGGTGGACGACTCACACTCGCTCCCAGACGCGCCGCACCGCGTCTCTCGGGCTGTCACGGAGCGCACGGGCCGCCGGGAGCAGGTCGTACTTCACCGAATGGAGGCCGACGATCACGAGCCCACCGGCCAACAGCCCCGCGCCGACGATCCCGACGACGGAGCCGGGCCCGTTCGTGAACTCCGGCACGACGACCGCCACGAGGCTCACGACGACCAGAAGCGCCGTCCCCAGCTTCAGGAGTGCGTCCGACAGCCGCCGCCACCGGGTCGGCCGGTGCTCGGCCGCGATCTCCGACTCGAACTCGCGGCGCCAGTCTGCACGCGTTCGCAACGCGAGATCGTCGGTGTCGGCGCCTGCCGAGCCGTCGGCCGACCGTTCACGCTCGCGTGCGGTCTCAACGACGCTGTCGTGGCTCAGTTCGGTCGTGGCTCGAACTCGTTCCAGCGTCCGGTGTGCGTCCGCGAGCTCGCGCCGGAGTTGCTCGGGGTCGTGATCGGCGAACGCGAGTTCGAACTGACGCTCCTGTGGTTCCTGTAGGCTGCGTCCGACCACAACCCTCTTTGCTGAACGGACGTTCAGTTACGGCAGTGAGCGAGACGCGAGGAAAGCGGGCCTGGCTCGCGGCAGTGTTGGCGGCGACAGTGACGGGGCTGGGGCACGTCTACCTCTGGCGACTCCGGCGCGCGCTCGGCTGGCTGACCGTCGCGGTCGCGGTGGGGTTCCTCACGCTGCCGCAGGGGCTGGACCCGGGGGCAGCCGGGACGGAGGTGCTCCCGTTGCTGGGCGTGTCCGCCGTGAGTACGGTGGACGCCTACCGACTCGCGCGGGCGACCGGCGGCACCGACACCGCGGGCGACACGACGCCGGACTGTCCGGACTGTGGGCGAGAACTGGACCCGGACGTGGAGTTCTGTCCGTGGTGTTCGACGCGACTCGACGACACCGCGTAGCTCACTCCTCGCGCCGTCCGGCAGTGCCCTGGAGCGGCTGGTCTTGTTTGCGGATCACCCACCCCGCGACGGCGCTGACGGCCACGACCCCGACGATCAGCGCGGCGTGGAACAACAGCAACGGGTCGCCACCCTCCCCGCCCAGCGGCGACCACACCCAGAACAACGACACGAACACGGCCAAGATCAGAATCGGGATCACGTTCACCGACAGGTCCGAGACGAGCCCGACGGCGTCTGTGCCGTCACCGTCGTCTGCCCCGGAGTCGCCGTCGTCGCCGTCGCCTCGTCCCATCACCGTTCGGGTGGGGGCGGGCGGACTTGAGCCCTGCCCTCTCCGGCGGTCGCGCCCCGCGGTCGGCGGCCGAGTTGGCGTGTGCCAACCGGGTGGACAAGCATTCTCACGCGGTGAGGATACCCATGGAGACACAGGTGCTGTTCGGACTCCTCTCGGCCGGGCTCCTGGCGGCGGTAGTCGCCTATCTCGCCCGGATCGAGAACTGGCGGACGGTCACCACGAGCGGGACGGCCGTCGGCGGCAGCGAAGAGACGGACACGACCACGGCAGACAAGCCGTCGGGACTGCTCCGGTGGCTCACCACCGTCGACCACCGGGACATCGGGATCCTCTACGGCGTCTACTCCGTCGTGATCTTCGGGTGGGCCGGGGGCGCGGCGATGGTGATGCGCGCCGAGCTGATCGACCCGGAGATGACGCTGATCTCGGCGACGTTCTACAACTCCTTGTTGACGAGCCACGGAATTGCCATGCTGATTCTGTTTGGGACACCCATTCTGGCGGCGTTCTCCAACTACCTCGTGCCGTTGTTGATCGGGGCCGACGACATGGCGTTCCCGCGGATCAACGCCATCGCGTTCTGGCTGTTGCCGCCGTCGGCGTTGCTCGTGATCGCCGGGTTCCTCCCGTTGGAGGGTGTCGTCCCGGCCCAGACCGCCTGGACGATGTACACGCCGTTGTCGGCCGGCGGCGGCGTCGGTACCCAGGGGAACGTCGGTGTGGATCTGATGCTGTTGGGGCTCCACCTCTCGGGCATCTCCGTGACGATGGGCGCGATCAACTTCATCGCCACCATCGTCACAGAACGGGGCCGTGAGGTGACGTGGGCGAACTTAGACATCTTCTCGTGGACGATCCTCACCCAGTCCGGGCTGATCCTGTTCGCGTTCCCGCTGCTGGGAAGTGCGATCCTGATGCTCCTCTTGGACCGGAACTTCGGCACACAGTTCTTCCTGGGCGGCGGCGACCCGATCATCTGGCAACACCTGTTCTGGTTCTGGGGCCACCCGGAGGTGTACATCCTGATTCTGCCGGCGATGGGGATCGTCAGCTACGTCCTGCCGCGCTTCGCCGGTCGGAAGCTGTTCGGCTTCAAGTTCGTCGTCTACTCCACGCTCGCAATCGGCGTCCTGTCGTTCGGCGTGTGGGCACACCACATGTTCTCGACGGGGATCGACCCGCGACTGCGGGCGAGTTTCATGGCCGTCTCTCTGGCGATCGCGGTGCCGACGGCGGTGAAGACGTTCAACTGGATCACGACGCTGTGGAACGGGCGACTCAGGTTGACGACACCGATGCTGTTCTGTATCGGCTTCGTCTCGAACGTCGTCATCGGCGGCGTGACGGGCGTGTTCCTCGCCTCAATCCCGGTGGACCTCGTGCTCCACGACACCTACTACGTCGTCGGCCACTTCCACTACTTCCTGATGGGCGGCACTGTCTTCGCCGTCTTCGCGGGGATCTACTACTGGTTCCCGTTGTACGCCGGCCGGTGGTACCAGGAGACGCTGGGGAAGCTCCACTTCTGGCTGACGATGGTCGGGGTGAACGTGACGTTCTTCGCAATGGTGCTGCTGGGCTACGGCGGCATGCCGCGACGGTACGCCACCTACCTCCCGCAGTTCACGACGCTCCACCAAGCCGCCACCTTCGGCGCACTGGTCCTGACGGTCGGCCAGCTCGTCTGGCTGTACAACGTCGTCGTCTCGTGGCGCGAGGGAGCTCGCGTCGAGAGCGACGACCCGTGGAACCTGGCGGCCGACGACTTGAACACCGCCGAGTGGGCCTGGTTCGCGTCGCGGCAGCAGACGATCGTCGCGGACGGCGGCGAGACGGAGGGTGACGATCGGGCAGAAGACGCGGACTGACGGCCGTCAGTCTCGGTCGCGGACGTTCGGGCCACGGAGGCCGAGCCCCGCGAACACGACGGTCGGGGGAAGAAACAACAGCCCGCCCAGCGCCGTCACCACGTCCTGGTTCGAGAGCCCGTACGCGACCGCGCCTGCCGCGACGGCCAGCGACAGGAGGGCTCCGAGGCAGTATCGACAGTCACGCCCGTCCAGCGAGCGTCGAGTGAGAGCGTTCACGGTCGGCGTACCGTCCGCGGTCGTCCTAACGGACCGGTTGGCGACCGACGAACACGCTTCGTCGTCGGGCAGTGTGGTATCTTACTAACAATATTAGAGTACCACTAGGCCACCGTACAGTCGCCAACACATCCCGACTGTCACGTCTGTCACGCGCCGGGTAGAGAAGACGGAGCGAACGGCGCGCACGAACCGACTCTCGACCCCGTCACGTCACCGGCTCTGCGGAGTCGAATCCGACTCGTAACCTACACACAACTATTCGTGGCCTACGCGAATATAGTATTGTATGATTATTTCAACACTGTTAAGACCCGTCGCCGGCGACTGACAGTCGTGCAGCAAACGAACAAGTCTGTTGCGGCGCGCACGGAGGTGTCGGATGGTCGGAACTGAGCTCGCGTCGACGGCCGACGCGGCGGCCGTGATCGGGGTCGTGCTCGTCGAGGCGTTGGTGCTGTACGTGGGGTACGGCGCTCTAGAGCAGCGGTTCGGCCCGCGGCTCGTGCAGGCACTGGGTGGTTCCTGATGGAGTTGTTCGGCGTCGCGTTGGGTCTGCTGGGGACGTTCGCGGGGTTCGGCGTCCTCGTCGGGCTGTTATTCGGCTTCTTCGGGATGGGTGGGTCGTTCCTCGTCACGCCCGCACTGCTCGTGATGGGGTACGAGACGGACGTGGCGGTCGCCTCCGGGCTGGCGTTCGTGTTCGGAACGTCGGTGATTGCGACGCTGAAACACCGCGATCTGGGACAGGTCGACTACAAGCTGGGCGTCTCGATGATCGTCGGCACGACCGCAGGAATCGAGGTGGGAAAGATCGGGCTCCACTGGCTCCAACGGATCGGGCTGGCGAACGTCGTCGTCAACGTGTCGTACGTGCTCTTACTGGGTACCATCGGCGCGTTCGTCACCTACCGCGCGCTCGGCGACGGGAACGCCGGCTTCGGCCCGGACGAGGAGACGGCCGCAGACGGGGACACGGACGGTCACGAGCCACCGCCGATCGCCCAGAAGATCGGCTCCTACCGTCTCCCGCCGATGCTGGAGCTACGCGGCGGCATCACCGTGTCGCTGTGGCTCGTCCTCGCAGTCGCGTTCGCCACCGGACTGCTCTCCGGGTTCCTCGGCGTCGGCGGCGGGTTCATTCGGATGCCGGCGTTGTTCTACCTCGTCGGCGTTCCCGTCCCGGTCGCGGTCGGGACAGACCTGTTCGAGATCGTGTTCTCCGGCGGGCTCGGCAGCTTCCTGTACGCGCTGGACGGCGCGGTCGACCTCACCATCGTCGTCCCGTTGCTGTCCGGCTCCGCACTCGGGGCGCGGCTCGGCGCGGCGGCGACCGACCTCGTCGACGAAGAAGAGATTCAGGTGTACTTCGGTGTGATGCTCCTCTTGGGCGCCGTCGCGGTGGCGATCCGACAGGTCGGCGGCGTGATCGACGCACCCGTGCTGGACGGCGCCGCACTCGTCGTCATCGTCGGTGCTGCAGTGCTCGTCAGTGGTGCCGTCGCCGTCGAGTCGATCCGCGAACTCCGGGCGGAGGCGGACGCGAGCGGGAGCAGCCAACCCGCCGACTGACGCCGTTCCGGTAGTCACAGGCGACGCTTCTGCGAGAACAGTACGGCTCGGCTCCTACCACGCCGTCTGGAGCGCCTCGGCGAGCCGCTCCACCTCGCCGACGGTGTTGACGGCGTGGATCGACGCCCGGACGGCGTCACGCCCGGGCAGCGACCGCACGACGATCTCGTCGTCGGCGAGTCGGTCGACCGTCTGCTCCGGGTCGGGCACGCGCACGGAGACGAGTCCGGACTCCGGAGGAGTCGGGCTCAGTAGTCGGTCGTCCGGAGTCTCGGCGACGAACTGCCGAGTGAGTTCGTCGATCTGGTCGCGGATCCGGTTGACCCCCACCTCGCTCACGGCGTCGACGGCCTCCCGGAGCGCGCGGTGTGGCGCGGGGTTGGCCGACCCCACCTCGAACCGCCGGGCACCGGGTTCGAGCGTCGGGTTCTCGGCCGACGGGGTCGTGACGCCACGGTAGCCGACGCGCCGCGGGGACAGCTCCGCCGCGGCCTCCGGATCGACGTAGAGGAGGCCGCCGCCCCAGACGCCCAACAGCCACTTGTGGCCGGCGGCGGCGACGGCGTCGGCACCCCACGCCGCCGGGCAGAGGGGTCGCTGACCCGGCACCTGGACGGCGTCGACCAGGACGAACGCGCCGGCGTCGTGTGCAATCTCGGTCAGGTCGGCGACCGGGAGCCGCGTCCCGTGTGTCCAGGTGACCGCACTGAGACAGACGAGCCGCGCGTCGGCGACGGCCTCGGCGAACGCCTCGCGGTCGACCCGGCCGTCCGTCGTCTCGACGACCCGCACCTCGACACCCTCGCGTTCGAGTCGCGCCCACGGGAGCGTCCCGGCGGGGTGTTCGAGATCCGTCCGGACGACCACGTCGCCGGGCGCCCAGTCGACCGCGTCCGCGACGGCCGCGATCCCGGTGCTCGTCGACTCCGTCAGCGCTACCGCGCCGTCGACACGTCGAGAAACGACGCCAGCCGCTCGCGCGTCCGTTCGAACTCCGCGAACGCCCACTCGTACGGACCGTCCGTCGCCGGCGAGGAGAGCTCGTGGCCACGCAGCCCGGCCGTGGCCGCCTCGACGACGTACCGCGGGCTCGGGCCGTGAGCACCGTGGTTGAAGCACGTCGTCTCGGCCAACGCCGGCACGTCCGCCCGCCACTCCAACGGCGTCACGCCGTCACCTCCCGTGTCGTCGGCTCACTCGTTCGTCGCATGCCAGAACCTCCGTCTTCGATTCTGATAAAATTGTCCAACATTCACACTTGCGTGGGTCACTGGAGTCGACTCCAGACGACGTAAACGACGGCGACCACCGGGGCCAGCGGCGCCAACAGCAACAGGAGCGGTGCGGCCAGGAGGGCGCCGGCGACGGTCGCCCGAGCGTCGTGGCTCGCCCCCCGCGAGCGGCCGACAGTCGAGGTCGTCGCGTCGGGGTCGGTGTCGGACACGGTCAGACGAGTCGAGCGACGGCCTCCCGGAGGGTGACTCCGTCGTGGACTGCCGCGCGGCGGAAACGCACGGAGATGGCGCCCAGCGGCGGCTGGAGGAGGTAGCTCAGCGCGACCGGCAACACGGCCGTCGCCGGGAGCCCGTCGGCAGCGACGATCACCGCTAGCGCGACCGAGAGGTTCCGCATGCTCGTCGCGTAGACGAGCGCCGTCCCACGGGCGGGACCTAGCAGTCGACCGAGTCCGCTGCCGACGGCGAACACGACGGCGTAGAAGGCGACGAGCGGGACGACCACACTCGCGGACGCGATTGGGTCGGCCAGGATTGCCGTCGAACGCATCGCCGTGGCGACGAGCACGATGGCCGCGACGCCGAGCGTGCTCACCCCGCCGAACAGGGGTTTCACCCGCTCGAACCCCTCTTGGCCGAGCCGCCGCAGCAACACCCACCGGGTCACGACGGCCACGACCATCGGGGCGACGATCACCCGCGCGAGTTGGGCGTACAACCGATCCGGCTGGAACGTGACGCTCCCGGGAACGAGCACAGAGAGATACACTGGCAACACCGCGACGGCGACGAGGAGATTGACGGCCGTCGCCACCACCGCCGCCTCCAGGTCTCCGTCGGCCAACCCCGTCCACGCCGCCGTCATCCCGGAGGTCGGCACGAGCGCGACGAAGTACAGTCCGACGGCGTAGCCCGGCGAGCCGTCGAAGAACAGCCGCGCCAGTCCGACCGCCAGGACCGGCGTGAACAGGAAGTTCATCGACAGACTTCCGCCGACGGGGGCGGCGTGCTCCCGCACGGCCAACACCTCCCGCAGAGAGACGTTGACGAGCATCGGATACACCATCACGAACAGGATCGGTACGACCGCCGCTCGCAACGCCCGGGGGTCGGCCAGCAACTGCCCGGCCGCCAGCCCCGAGGCCAACGACCCGACGACGACGTACACGAGCCGGTTCTTCAGCCCCGTGAGCAGCCGTCGGATCACCGCCCGTCCACCCCAACGTCCCACCTGTCTAGTGTGCATTTTGAATTTTTCACAATACTACTGAACGGCGGGAGGTCAAAAGAGCCGGTCGGGGTTCCCACTCGGCTGGAAGCCACTCGGCACGCGCCAACCGACGACTGAGGTGGGTCACACGACGAGTTCGACCGTGGAAACCAGACACGCAGTGCTCGCTCTCGTCGTCGCAGTGACGGGGGTGATGGCGGTCCGTGGCGCCGTCGCAGCCGCGGCTGGCGACTTCGGGACGGTCGCCCGTCAGGTCGCCGTCGGCGGGATCCTCGCTGTCTTCGGCGTCGCGCTCGTGCGGAACTGGGACACCGTCGGTGCCTGACGACGGCGGTGTCCGGGCCGCTCGACTCTCGTCGCGCCCGGACGGGCGAGAGAGACAGAAGAGAGAGTCGTCACTCCGATCGCTCGGCGGCGGCACCGTCGTACTTCTCTCGGAACTCCGCGATCAGCCCGCCCATCTGGGCGTACCACTCGTTGAGCAGGCGTTGGAACTCGCCGGCCGCCTCCTCCCCGTCGACGGGGGAGAACACGTGGTAGTAGCCGCCGTCGTCGTAGTTGATCTGTTCGCGCTCGACGAGCCCGGTGTCGACGAGGCGACGGACGGAGCGGTACGCCGTCGAGCGTTCGCGGTCGACCGTCTCCGCCACCTGATCGACCGTCAGCGCCGTCTCGGACTCGACGAGCGCGCCGAACACCTCTCGGTCCAGCTCCGTTAGCCCGTACAGACACTCCAGTAACCCCTCACACTCCATCTCCGTCCGGAGCTGATCTGCGACTGGTTCCGACATACCCGAAACTACACTGTTGGCTCCAAAAGACTTGTGCAATTTTCGAAACACTACGATCCGTCGACGAGCGTTGGCGTACGCCAACCGAACAAGCAGGGTCGCGTGCCGCGAACGCCGTCTGAAGTCGTCCGTCGACGAACTGGCCGTTCGACCACTTCCGACCCATCGCCCCCGATCCACCACACGCCACTATGATCGACCCAGTGCTCGGCAGTCGGCTGCAGTTCGCGCTCACGACTATCGTCCACATCGTCTTCCCCGTCGTGAGCATGGGACTCGCACCGTTCTTGATCTACTTCACCGTCCGAGAGATCCGGACCGGCGAGCCGATCTACGAGCAGTTGCGTCGCTTCTGGACCAGAATCTTCGCCGTCTCCTTCGTCGTCGGCACCGTCACCGGAATCGTCCTGGAGTTCGAGTTCGGCACCAACTTCGCCGCGTTCTCCCGGACCGCCGGCGAACTGTTCGGCGGACCGCTGGCGATGGAAGGGATGATGGCGTTCATGCTGGAGGCGACGTTCCTGGGCGTGTTCGTGTTCGGACGCGACCGGGTGTCCGACCGGCTGTACGTCGTCTCCTCGCTCGCGGTCGGCGTCGGCACCTGGCTGTCTGCGGTGTGGATCCTGATCGCCAACTCCTGGATGCAGACCCCGCGGGGGTACGAACTGGCGACCGAGAACGGCCACGAGGTCGTCCACCTCGTCGACCCCATCGCCGCCTATTTCAATCCCCGATTCGGCTACATGTACGTCCACATGCAGAACGCGGCGGTAGAGTCCGTCGCGCTGCTGATGGCCGGAGTCGCCGCCTACTACGTCTACCGTCACCACGTCTGGGGGAACCCCGTCCAGAACGTCGCATTCTGGCAGACGACGCTGAAAGTCGCGCTCGTCGCGCTCCTGCTCACCGCCCCGCTCCAGGTGTTGCACGGCGACATGTACGCCCGCCACGTCGGCGAGACACAGCCGCAGAAGTTCGCCGCGATGGAGGCCGTCTGGGAGACGGAGTCGTACGTTCCGGAGTACCTCGTCGCCGTCCCGACGGACCTCTCGGACGTGACGGACCCCCGCGCCAAGGAGTTGTTCGGACTCGGCATCCCGGGCGGTGCCTCCTGGCTCGCGTCCGGGGGTGATCCGACGGCCGAGATCACCGGGCTCGACGAGTTCGAGACGGAGGCACCGCCCGTGGCGGTCGTCTTCTGGGCGTTTCGCGCGATGGTCGGGCTCGGCTTCTGGTTCGTCCTGCTCGCCTTCTGGGGTGGCTACCGTTGGCTGACGGGCGGACTGTACGAAGACGGGCTGTTACACGCCAGTCTGATGGCCTCCACCGTGTTGGGAGTCGTCGCAGTGGAACTCGGCTGGGTCGTCACGGAGGTGGGACGCCAGCCGTGGGTGATCCAGGGCGTGATGAAGACCACCGAGGGCGTCACGCCGGGACTGACGCCGACAGAGGCGACGATCACTCTCGCCGGATTCGTCGTCGTCTACGCCGGGCTGTTGTCGCTTTACACCTACGTCGTCGTTCGGATCGTCCGGGCTGGCCCGCCCGGCACGGAGGAGTTGTCGTCCCCGGCCGTCGATCACGACCGTCCGGTGGAGCCACCGGCGGGGGTGGCGAGCGATGACTGACCTCTACGGGCTCGCCGACGGTCCCCTGTTCGGGCTGCCGTTACCGGAGCTGTGGTTCGGACTCGTGTTCGCCATGCTGGCGACGTTCCTGTTCCTGGACGGGTTCGACTTCGGCGCCGGTGTCGTGTTCGGACTCGTCGGCGACGACGAGACGGCCCGCGAGACGGTGTTGTCGGCCGTCGGCCCGTTTTGGGACGGCAACGAGGTGTGGCTCGTCGTGTTCGGCGGTGCCCTGTTCGCCGTGTTCCCGGCCGCGTACGCCTCCCTGTTCGGGCGGCACTACCTCCTCCTGTTCGGGGTGTTGGCGGCGCTGATCGCCCGCGGGCTCGCCCCCGAGATGTACGAGCAACGCCACGACGACCGCTGGCAGCGGTGGTGGGGGCACGCGTTCGTCGCCGGCAGCGTCGCCGCGCCGGCGCTGTTGGGCGTGTTCGTCGGCGACTGGGTCGCCGGCACGGGCTCGTTCTCGCCAGCCGGACTCGTCGCCGGCCCGACTGTCGTCGCGCTGACGATCGTCTCCGGCGTCGCCTTCCTCCGGGTGAAGACCAGGGGAGCGCTCCGAGACCGGCTCCGCCCGTGGGGTGAGCGTGCGCTGCTCGCGTACCTCGTCGGCGTCGGCGCTACGCTCGTGGCGCTGGCGACGACCGCCGGGCGCGCCGACGCCGTCGTCTCGCCGACGGTCGCGGGGTCGGTGGTCGTTTCGCTGGCGCTTGCGGCGGGCTACGTCGTCGCGCTCCGGCGTGACCGCGACCACGCCGCGCTCGTGGCCGCCGCCGGACTCACCGTCGGCCTCGTCACCGTCGTCGCGTCGTCGTTGTACCCCACTATCGACCCCGCCAGCGGGCTGACGGTGTCCGAGGCCGCCGTGTCGACGCTGCCGTTGAACCTGACGAGCCTGGGCGCGGCGCTCCTGTTGCCGCTCGTGGCGACGTACTTCGTCGTGTTGTACTCGGCGTTCGCCGGCCCGGCCAGAGCGGAGGGGTACTGATGGTCCGCGTTCTCTCGCGGGCGATCGTCACCTGGGTGGAGTTGGTGGTCGTCGGCTTCGCCGGCGCCGCGCTCGGTAGCGCGACGAGCGGCCCACCACAACTCGTCGTCTATCTCGCCACCACGCTCGTGTCTGTAAGCGTCCTGTTGTACAACGTCGACCGGCTCGTCGCCGCCCGGGTGGCGAACGCCGGCGGCGACGAAAGAGCGGAGACGGAAGCGCGGAGCGACGACGGAACCGATACCCATCGTGACGGTGTGGTGTGACTGTGCGCGAGTACGTCTTCCAGATCGAGTCCGACTCCGGTGCCGACGACTACGTCGACGCCTTCCGGGCAGAGCGGTCGCTACACGCCGAGGCGCTGTACGTCCCGTTGGACGAGTCACGGGTCTGGCGACTGGAGCGCGTCGAGGGCGATCCCGCGGCGCTGAGCGGCCTCCAGCCGTTGTTGCTCGACGAGGAGACTGACCGTGAGTCGGTGGGCGAGCGGCGCTGTGACGCCGACCGGGCACACAGTCTGTTGACCGAGCGGGCCCGCCAACGGATCGTGTTCTCGTACCTCGACGGCGTCGAGCACTGCGACACGGTGCCGTCGCTGGCGAACCGCTACACCTCCGGCGGGCTGTTCCTCCGACACAGCCAGCGTGGCGCGACGGCAGAGTGGCGCGTGTTCCTCCAAGACGACCAGAAGGTGGGGCTGCTGTACGACACCCTCACTGGTCGCCTGGCCGACGACCGTACGTTCTCGTTCGAACGGTTCTGCGAGGTGGAGTCGTTCCAGCCGGGGCTACTCGGGACGGAACAGCTCCCGACGGAACAGTACGAGACGCTGGCGCTGGCGGCCGACCACGGATACTTCGAGACTCCCCGCGAGGTGACGGTCGGCGAACTCGCCGAAGAGACGGGCGAGCCGCGCTCGACCGTCTCCTACCGACTCCGTCGGGCCGTCGCGGCCGTCGTCGAACGGTTCCTCGACGCCTGACCGTCCCCAGCTCACCGTCGAACGGTTCCTCGACGCCTGACCGTCCCCAGCTCACCGTCGAACGGTTCCTCGACGCCCGACCGCCCTCGGTTCGCCGCCGGCGTACGACCGACTGTCGGTGTGTGAGTGAGGCGCCGACTCGGGCACACTCACACACGCGACCCCATTTATATTCGTTCGGCACGTAGACGTAACGTGAAGAGACAGAGGGAGCCCGGTGACGCGGTGTCGTACCAGACGGAGTCGGTCGGCGTGCTCGTGATCGGGGCGGGCGCGGCGGGCGCGAGAGCGGCCATCGAGTCGGTCCGGCGGGGGGTGGACACGTCGGATCTGCTCGTTCTCGGGAAGCGTGGTCACGGCGACGCTCACACGACGTGGGCGCGTGGTGGCGTCAACGGCGCGCTCGGCACCCGCGACCCGGAGGACAGCCCGGCCATCCACGCCGCGGACACGCTGAAGGAGGGACACTTCCTCAACGACCCCGCGAAGGTGGAGACGGTGGCCTGGGAGATGCCGGGTCACCTCCGCGAGCTGGACGACTGGGGGATGGCGTTCTCCCGGACGGACGACGGCGAGATCGACCAACGCTACTTCGGCGCACAGTCGTTCCGCCGGACCGCCTTCGCCGGCGACCACACCGGGGAGTCGTTGCTCGACACGCTCGTCGCCCGTGCCCGTGAGTTGGAGGTCCCCTACCGCGAGAATCTGACGGTGACGAAGCTCGTCGCCGACGGCGACAGAGTCTACGGTGCCGTCGCAGTCGACCTGGACGACGGGAGCGTCCACCTGATCGGTGCCTCGGAGGTCGTGCTCGCGGCAGGTGGCTACGCGGCGATCTACGACCGTCACACCTCCCGCGACGACGAGAACACCGGCGACGGCCCGGCGCTGGCGCTGGACGCCGGCGCGGCCGTCACGGACACGGAGTTCGTCCAGTTCCACCCGACCGGGATGGCCGTCGACGAGTCCGACCCGGAGTGGGAGCCCTGGCGCGGCCGGCTCGTCACGGAGGCCGTCCGCGGCGAGGGTGGTCGACTGTACAACGCCGAGGGCGAGCGGTTCATGGAGCGGTACTCTCCCGACCAGATGGAGTTGGACGCCCGCGACGTGGTCGCTCGCGCCATCGCACAGGAGGTGCGCGAGGGCCGCGGCACGGAGAACGACGGTGTCTACCTCGACATCTCCCACCGGGACGCCGACTTCGTCCGGGAACGGCTCCCCCGGATGTACGAACGCTTCCAAGACCTGGGCGTCGGCCTCTCCGAAGAGCCGGTGGAGGTGGCGCCGACGGCCCACTACGGGATGGGTGGCGTCGTCGTCGACGACTACGGGGAGACGGACGTGTCGGGACTGTTCGCCGTCGGCGAGACGATGGCGGGCGTCCACGGCGCCAACCGACTCGGCGGCAACAGTCTGGCGGAGACCCTCGTGTTCGGCGCCGTCGCCGGCGAGCGAATCGCCGCCCGCGACCCGGCGCCGGGCACCGTACCCTCGCGACTCGTGGCGTCCGTCGTGGAGCCACACGTCGCCGGTCTCGCCGCGCTGGCCGACAGCGACGGCAGCCACACCCCCGGAGGGGTGCTCGCGGACCTCCAGACGCTGATGTGGGACCACGCCGGCATCCTCCGGACCGGCGACAGTCTCCGCACGGGGCTGGACCGACTGGGGGAGATCCGGACGGCCAGCGAGGACCTGGGGGTTGGCCCGCTCGGCAGCGAGTCGTTCGAACTCGCGCTCGACGTCGGGTTCGCCGTCACCGCCGCCGAGACCGTGCTCCGGGGGGCGCTCGAACGCACGGAGTCGCGGGGGGCTCACTACCGCACGGACCACCGGGACACGGACCCCGACTGGCGGCGACACGTCCACTACCGCGCCGCCGACGTCGGACTCGTCCGGTCGACTGCGTCCGTCGGCGAACCCAGCGACACCGTCCAGGCGGCCGTCGACGCCGACCACGAGCTCGACTACCACCAACTGGAGTGAGGCCGGAGGAGTCCGTGGGGTGTTTCTGAGATTGAGAACCGTTTGGACTGCCTTTGTATCAGTACAATAGACAGAGGAGACGATGGGACAATCGAGACTCGTGGTCGCCACGCTGGCGGTGACGCTGCTCGTCGTGACGGCGGGCTGTGCAGCCGTCGGCGGCGGCGACCCCGACCCGGAGCGAATCGCACAACAGGTACAGGAGCGCCAGGGGGACATCGACGTCGTCCGCGGTGTGCGCGTGACGACCGTCGAGAGTGACGGCAACGCCAACACCACCGTCAGGGAGTACGTGAAACGGCCGCCGAACCAGTCCCGGTCTCGCGTCGTCGAGACGGACGGCGGGTACGCCGGAGCGGGTGACCTGATAGTCCGGAACGAGGGGGAGTTCGTGAGCTACGACGCCAGCGAGAACGCCTACAGTGTGGTGGAGTCGGACACCCCCAACGGTGGACAGGTGGTGACGGCCGAGACGATCAACCGGACGCTCTCGAAGGGTGACGTCTCGTTCGCCGGGACCGACACCGTCGCCGGGCGGAGCGTCTACGTCGTCGAACTCACGCGAGAGACGGAGTACGGCACGAGCAACACGACGCTGAAGGTCGACCAAGAGCACTGGTACCCGCTCGCGTACGAGACGACGACCGTCTACGAGCTCGACAACGAGACTGTCACGACCACTATCTCGATGACCCACCGGAACGTCAGCTTCGACGCGGAGGTCGCGGCCGACGCCTTCGAGTTCGACCCGCCGGCCGACGCGACGTTGGAGCGACGCACCACGTTCACGACGGAGGAGTTCGACTCCGTGGCCGCGCTCGAGGAGGCGGCGCCGTTCGAGCTGTCGGAGCCGGCACTGCCGGACGACTACCGACTCGACACGGCCAGGCTCGTCGTGACGAACGGAAACGCCACGGCGTCGACCGTCTACACCGACGGTGACGACGGCTCGATCCGACTGTCCGTCACCGAGGCGACGGAGTCTCGACTCGACGGCGAGACGGTCGAGATCGACGGGACGACCGCGACCGTCCGGACGTTCGGCAACCAGACGTCGCTGGTCTGGCGCTGTGACGACACCCGGTACAGTCTCTCGGGGACGCTCGACCGCGACGCGCTCGTCGACGCAGCCGGACCGCTCGTCTGTGCTGCGAGCGACGGCTGACGGCGGCGCCCGGCCCGGGAACGGCCTCGTCGCGCCGACCGCCCCTTATCTGTCGATCGCTGGCGACGGATTCTTGTAGCTCCCCAGATGATTGCTCCTATATGAATCGGAATGTACTCGGACAGAGCGCGGCCGAGGTGTTGCACGAGGTGTTCGGTGGCACGGACGGTCCGGTGTTGGCGGCCACGCCGACGGGGAGTCTCGTCAGGCCGTTGGCACAGGTCGCAGACGACCTGGACGACCCGCCGCCGGTGGAGTTGTTCACGACAGAACAGAGCGCCAAAGATCTCCGGGGACAGGCGCCCGTCGCCACGAAGGTGGCGGAGCTGTTGGCGTCCGACGACGACCCGGTCCGACTGCTACCCCCGGGTCTGCGGGCTACGGCCGTCGTCACGCCCGACGACGTGGTGGCGATCGCCCGGACGGCAGACCAGGCTGCCGGGCTCCCGGCGGCGTCGTCGCTGGCGTCGTCGCTACGGACACAGTACCGCGAAGCGTTCGCCGACGCCAGGTCGGCGTTGTTCCGGGTCCCACCGCGGTCGACGGTGCTGAACACCGTCGCCACAGAGCTGGGCGACGAGGTGGCCGCCGACGTGGACGCCTTCCTCACCGTCATGGAGTCACTCGACGCCGTCTCGCTGTCGGAGGCCAGCACCGCGTTCGTCCTCGGGGGCGCCCGCCACGAGTGTGAGCTGTATCGAATCCGCAACACGGTAGAGGACGCGGGCTTCGCCTCGCAGGCGACCGTCACACGCCGGAAACAGCTGCTGGAGCGCGCCGGCTTCGTCACCACCCGCAAGCGTGCCGCCGACATCGGTCGCCCACGACAGGTGTTGGTGGTCCCGGACGACGCCCCCGCCGACGACCCGGAGCGTATCGTGGAGTCGGTCGACGAGATGGAGGCGTGAGCGTGGCTGGAGGGTAGCTCGTCGTCGCATCCTCTCCTCGTAGCTCCTCGGCGTCGTAGCTCCCGAATGAGGCGGCGAAGAACGCGGTGAGTGTGACGGCGACGACTGTGCCGATGGCACCGTCGAACTCCGGCCGTATCCAACGAGGCGCCACTCAGAGACTGTCACTGTCGGCGACGGTGGTCACGTCCGCGACGCTACCGGCCCGCACGGCCACGACACGCGGCGGCGCCGAGACCGTCCCGACGAGCGCGACGGAGTCACCGCGTCGCCCTCCGGCGAGTTCGATAGTCTGCCCCTCGACGGTCGTCTCCGTCGTCGTCTCCGATCCGACCCCCCAGACGTCCCGGAGCAGTTCCGCGAGCTCTCCCGCCGCCTGGTCCGCAGCGGGCGTGATCACGAGCGTGTCGCCCGACGGGGACTCGCTCGGCTCCGCGACGACACGGCCGAAGTAGTCACTGTCGATCTCCTCGAACGTCGTCGGCTCGTAGGCGAATTCGAACGTCTGCGGAGCGGGAACCGTTGCCGCCGGAATCTCGTCGATGAGTGCGGCGGTCGTCGACTCGTACGTGGCGCTGGAGTCGTCGTTGACCACGGGAAGCGATCCGTCCGCCAAGTCCGTGGCAGCGGCCTCCAAGCGACCGTCGACATCTACAGCTCCAGTGTACTCGAGAGCGCCCGCACCGCCGGCAGCACCGATTCCAAGCACGGCGAGCAGCCGTCTTCGGTTCACGACTCGACACCCCCGAATACGGCCGTGTTCACCGATTGGCGCGTCTTCTGGTCCGTGTCGATCCAACTGTGACCGTATGTCAGATCCTCGTATCGGAGCATCTGTCGCATCGTGTCGGCAGTCTGGGCGTATCTGTTGGCGTTCGATTGGGCGTCTGCGAGCACGTCCCAGACACCACCGGTTGGACTGTCGCTGATCGCCTGCCAGTATCGACTCGCAGTCTCGAACAGGAGTGCGTTCATCTGGTAGTTCGTTCGGAGGTACGTGTCGTACGCGAGCACGTCGCCGATTGTCCCGACTCCGTCGGCGAGGCGGTCGTCGAGTGCTTGGAGCGTCCGGACGATCGGGAGTCGAACGGTCGCGTAGTCGTACGTGATCGCGTGGAGCGTCGTCTTGGTCTTCACCACGTCTTCGATCAGTCCGACAGTGCTACTGACCGCGTAGCCAATGAACAGACCCTTGGTTGCCCCGAGAGCCGTGTTCACCGACGAGGTGTACGCTCCAGTGTCGTCCAAGGCGGTGTACATCTCGTCCCACGCCTGCCCGAGTTGTGCGAGGTCGCTGACCTCGCTGGCGAGCCCGACTGTGGCGCCGACGCGCCGACCGAGCGCGTCGCCCATCTCGTCGCGTCGCCGGATCTCACCCGCGAGCCGATCGACGGAACGCCCGTTGTCGGCGCAGGTGACGAGCTTCTGGAACACTTCGCGGTACGGACGTTCCACATCCGACACCGTCCACTCGATGGCGTCTGTACCGAGATCGACGATCGGACCGATAGCCGCTGTCGGCACCCCCGCCACGAAGAACACGAGAATCTCCGTCAGATCCCATCCGACATCGACAGCCCGACCCATCAACTTCAGCCGCTCGGCGTCCCGTCGGAGTCTTCTGGTCCGTTCTTCGGCGGCCTCCCAGTCGACCGTCCACGTCGAGTCTTTCCAAGTGTGAAGTGTCAACACATCCCGAGCAAGGGTTGGCGGAACTAGGTCGAACGACTCCGTAGTGACCGCGAACCGGTCGGCCGAGACACCCGGGATCTGACTCACGATTTTGTACGTCTCTCCGTCGAAGACGACGGGTTCCGTCTCCCCCTCTCGGAGGTCGTACCTCGAGGGAGCGACTGGTGTCTGTGGCTCGGTCGGCGCCACTGTCGTCGCCGGACCGGTGCCATCGGCTGGGGGGGTCACGGCAGTGTCAGTGCGAGTGACAGTCGCGGGCGTCTCGTCGGGGCTTCCCGGGGGTGTCGTCCCGATTGCTTCGAGATTCTGCTCGACGCCGGGGAGTTCGAACGTCTCACCTGCCTCCAAGTCGTCCGTGTTGTTGATGAGTATCTCGTCGCCAAACAGAATGTCGTTGCTCATGCCGGAGTGCTCAACGACGAACTTCAGTGTGCTGTGGGGAGTGCCACGCTTGAATACAAAGTACTCGTCGTTCGTCGGCTCTGTCCCGTCAGTTCGAGCGATCAGCTCTCCGTCTTCGATGCGAAAGGCTCGCCGAGGCTGGTCTTCTGGCGGCTCTTGACCGAAGTCGGCGTTGTCGGCGAACACGACGATCCACAGCGGCGGGTCAACCCCTTCGAGCGGCTCGAAGTGCCGTTCGATGTAGTGCCAGGGGTTCCGTGCTGGGATTGTCTCACCGTCTTCCGTCCGGGTTTTCAGCCGACGGCTAAACGGAAACGTTGGCATGCGATCAAGTGCAGTGTTCCCATTCACCTAAGCTCGGTGGCCACGAAAGTAGTGAGCAGTAGTGCCGCCCGTCCTGACGACGCACACGTCATCCCCGCCCGAGGCCGACCACGAGCGCGACCGCTATCCCCAGACAGAAGTGACAGCCGGGCGTGAGATGGGTCGTGTCACAGACATCTGCCTCGCGGTTTCTGATCGCCGCGACGGTGATCGCCGCCGCGAGCTGTCTCGCCGCGGGCGTCACGCCGCTCGTCACCGGTGCCAGCAGGGCGTTCACGGGGAGCATCACGACCAGCGGGCTGCTGGGTGTCGTGTTCGGGGCGCGGAGCGTCCAACTGTTGCGGGCCGACGGCGTGGTGTCGTTGCCGCCGGCCGTGTTGACCACGATCTTCGGCGGGTGGTTCATGCTCGCACCGTTGCTGTACGAGGTCGGGTTCCTCCCGACCGCCGGGACACAGTTGGCCGGGACACTCGTCGCCACGTTCGGCTTCTACGCCGTCGTGGCGGGGCTCGACGGGGAGTAGCCCGCCGGTCGCCTCAGGGCTCGTCGATCCAGACGAGCCGCCAGTCGTCGTCTTCCGTGGCGACGAGCCACTGGAGCGTCGGGCCGCCGGTGTCGTCGCTCGCCAGCGTCACGTCCACGAGCGCGTTCTCGTCGGCGACGGCGGCGAGGTCGTCTTCCGAGAGCCAGCCGTCGAGGAAGCCCGACAGCGACGACACCTCGTCGGCCGTCAGCCCGCGGTCGGCGAGTGCGGTGTCCGTGAACCGGAGACTCGTCTCGCTCTGGAGTGCCATCGCGGGCACGCCGTCTTCGGTCGCCAACGGCGAGACCTCGTGCGCCAACTCCCGGACCTCGAGCGCGAACGCCTCCCCGTCCGCGGCCGTCGCGGCCTGGCGGTAGTACTCCCGCACGGCCGACTGGGGCGTGTTCGCGCCGACGGGCCACAGGAGTCGCCAGTTCCGTTCCTCGTCGTCGCCGTCGCTGCCCGCCGGCTCGGGGGCGACGAGCCACCCGACCTGGAACGTTCCGCCGACGATCTGCGGGTCGGTGAGCGTCGCCGTGACGACGACGGTCTCGGCGGCGACACGCCGGAGTTCGGCCGTCGAGAGCCAGCCGGCGAAGAACGACGACATCTCGCCGATCTCCGTCGTCGTCACTGCCTCTTCGGTGACCGACGCGGCAGTGACGCGCTGGCGGAGGGCGTCGTCGAACAGCATCGGCGGCGTCTCGTCGGGGTCCGACAGCGGGGACACACGGTGTGAGAGCCGCCGGGCGTCGACAGCGAACCCGTCGACGCTCGTCGTCTTGCTCGACAGCCGGTAGTACTCTCGGACGGTCGCGACCGGGCCGTCCGTGTCTGTCTCGTCCGAGTCGTGACCTTCGTGCGTCACAGCCGCCGCGGCTGGTGTCGATCCGAGCGTGACCCCGAGCGCGGCCGTCCCGCACGCGGAGAGGAGGGATCTACGTCGCACGCTTCCGTGCGGGAGCCCAACCGACATATGTTTCGTGGCCGTGTTTCCGGCTGTGAGACGGGTGTGCCGGCGAGTTGTCAGGTCGGCGAGGTCGTCCCGAGACGGGCCGGTGGTGAGACGGGCGGTTACGGAGCGCGGGCGTCTCGGTCGCCGTCGGCGAGCGACGCCGTCGGTGAGCCCTACAGCAGCGCCCGCACGATCACCTCGTCGCGGTAGACGAACAGCGCCCGACGGAACGCCTCCGAGAACCCCTCCGTGGTCGCCACCGCGTCGTCGTCCGTCGCGCCCGGCGTCAGCAGTGCCCGGAGTTCGTCGGCGGTGACCGTCCAGCCGCCGTCGCCGCCGGCCGGAAGCGACCCGTCGTCGTCCGCTTCGACACGCTGGAGCGACAGTCGGAGATCACCGTCGTGCTCCACACCGTCGGCCGTCTCGTACGCCAGCCGGTCGTACTGGTCGCCGTCGCCGACGGACACGGCACCGGCGGGTGCCGGCTCTTTGACCCCTGGGTCCCGGCCGACTACCTCCGTGTCGGCCTCGTCGTCGGAGACGGACGACACGTCGGTGGGTGCGGGCTCTTTGACCCCTGGGTCCCGGCCGACCACCTGGGGGTCGATCTCCCCGTCGACGAACGACCGGCGTACGAACGAGTCGTCCGCGGGGCCGAACGTGGACTCCTCGACGGACTCCAGCAGGGAGACGAACCGGTCCCACTCGAACGTGTGGTCGAACGACTCGCCGTCGCCGGCGGCGTAGAATCGGACGGTCGGGCCGTCGCCGTCGTCCGTCACCTCGATTCCTCGCTCCAGTTCGCGGTCGCCGTCCGTACGGGTGTACCGCGCCGTCTGCGTGCTCTCTTCGTCGGTCGCTCCGGGGTTGACTTCTGTGTTCGTGTCTTGCATCACTACACCAACTGAAACAGGGGAGATACAAGTGCTTTCTCGCGTGTCACGCGACCTGGGACGAGCTCTCGGACCAATACACACTGACGGTGAGGGGGTAGTGAGCAGATCTGAACAGTAGAGAACGGGTAGCGAGATGCACTCCGACTCAGATCGTCATTCGGATTCGTCGTCCTCCATTCGGTCCGTATCGTCCAGCGTCCACTGTACGTCGCTCTGCTCTAGCCGCACACACTGTTCGTCGGGCACTCGGTCGCGGACGCTCGGATCAGAGGACGTGAAGATGTACTGTCGTTCGTCGTCTTCGAGAACAAACGACAGGACCTCGGGACGAACATCGTCGTCGAAGTGAGTGAACGGCTCGTCCACGACGAGCGTGTCTAATCCAGCACGCTCCGAGTCCACGGTCTCGTTCACCGCAACAGCGAACGCCAAGTTCAGAACGTGTCTCTCAGACGTACTCAGGTCCTCCGAGCTGTAAGTTCGGTCGGAATCGCCACCAACACGGATTCCTTCCTGTGTGATGTCGAGGCTGCGGCGGATCGACTCCGTCATCTCCTCCAGAACCCGACGCCACGTCTCAGTGAACGTCTCAACACCCCGTCGTGCCTCTCCTTCGAGTTGGCCGATGGTGTCTCTTATCTCGTCGATGTCGCTCTGAACTTCTCGCTGGCGTTCGGCGAGCCTGTCGCGTTGCTCGGAGAGCGATTCGAGTTCGTCTCTGAGGTTGGAGAGTCTGTCCTCGGCCTCGTCGCGAGCCTCACGGGCGTCACGGACGACAGCCGACAGCTCACGGTCGTGATCTTCGAGACGGCGGCGAACGTTCTCGTCGAACGCGGACAGTTCGGGCTGTTGTTCACGGACGACCTCGATCTCCTCGTCCAGCTCGTCACGTTTCTCCTTCAGTTCGTTTTTCTCTGACTGGACACCTTCGATCTCGCTCTCGGCAGCCCGTTTCGCTTGGTCGAACTGCTCGCGGTAGTCTTCTATCGAATTCTCCTGGGCACAGAGCGGGCAACGATCGTCTTCAATCCGGTCCCGAGCATCCTCTCTGGAGACGGTTTCGTCACAGATCGGGCACGACTCACTCTGCTCGACTGACCGGGCGACCTGGTCGATTGGATCGATCAGTTTACTCTGAAGTTCTTCCTCACGATTTTTCGCGTCGTCGAGTTCCTCCTGAACCTCCTGGCGCCTTGCCAGGAGGTCGTCCAGTTCGTCTGCTGCCTCCTCCTGTTGTTCGAGGGCGTTTCTGATTGTCTCCAGTTCTCCCGTGGTGTCGAGTCTGAGAACGTTCTGTGCTTCGTCGCGGTCGGTCTCGGCCGTGTCGATCCGCTCGTTCGTCTCTTCGATCCTCGACTCGACCTCTCTCCTCTCGTCGGTGACCTCCTCCTGCCGATTTTTGCACTCTTGAAGTTCCGCCTGCTGCTGTGCGATACGACCCTGGAGGTCGGGGACAGTGACGGACCGGACGACATCCAGTATTTCGTCCGTCTCGAGCTTCGAGAGTGGGAGTTCGCTCGTCTCGGAGTGGAGAAAGTACGTCTGGAGAATTGGACGATTCCCGAGCACTTCGTCCATCCGAGCCCTGACGTTCTCCGAGTCGGTATCGTGACGGTCCGTGGTGAAGGTGGTTGCGGGAACGCCGCGGTGGAGGTGGCTCCCGTCGGTGAACCCGATACCCACCGACGCTCCGTTTCCAGGTCGGACTGTCATCGGTTCTTCAAGTACGGCGTGTGAAAGTGCACAGAACGTCACTGTCTTGCCAGTCACGTTCGAGCCGTACAGCAGGGTCGTCGCTCCATCGAGTGGTGTCTCCAAGCCGGGATACTCGTCGTTCCGCGAGTACTCCGATACGTTGATTCGCTTGATTTCCATGTTGTGTCGAGGTGTTCTCCAAATGGTCGAACCTACGGTACTGGCCGCCAGGAGGTTGTCTCCTTTCTGTGTCTATTCAGTGAACTTCCACTTACCCAATTCGAGCAACTCCTATATAAACATCTAGGAGACGAGCACCGGCTACAGTCGGGAGGTTGTCCATATGCGTCGGCGCTCCGGCCACCGCTACACCGCTACGTATTCGTGTCCGAGCGCCCGTGGCGGTAGATAGTCACGCCAGTGTGACAGCACTGCGGACGGTGCCCGGCACACACGCGTCACCGCCGCTTGCCCTCGTTGGCGGGAGCGACAACGATGAGTGATCGGTCGCGGCTCGCGGCGGTCGTCTGGCTCGTCTTAGTGTCACAGGTGTTGCTGTACCCCGGGATCACGGAGACGGTGGCCGCGCTGGGGGGTGACAGCGGACTGTTGGCGAGCGCGTGGTTCCTGATCGCGGAGTTCGGCGCGTTCGTCGTCTGTGCGGTCGCCTGGGGCGTCGTGAGCGACGCCGTCGACGTCCGGACGCCGTTGGTCGTCGCGGGCGCCGTCGGCGGGGCGGCGACGTACCTCCTCGTCGCCGTCGCGCCGGTGCTGGGGCTCCCGTTCGGCGCCGTCCTGCTCGTCCGGGTGGTCGGCGGTGCGTTCACCGTCGGCGCGTTCTCGCTGGCGATCACGATGCTGATGGACCTGAGCGGCGGACACGGGCGGAACATGGACGCGGCCGGCACCGCAGTCGGGCTCGGAGCGGCGCTGGGCTCCGTCGCCGGCGGCGGGTTGGCCCATGTCGACCCGTTGGCGCCGCTGTACGGCGGCGCCGCGCTGTTGACGCTCGCGGTCGGGCTGGCGGCGACCGTCTCCGACCACGCGGCCGGCGGCGGGCTCTTCGTCGGGACCGTCACGGCTCGGGTGCGGTCGGAGCCACGACTGTTCGTCCCGTTCGCGTTCGGCTACGTCGACCGACTCACCGCCGGCATCTCCCATGTGACAAGCCATCCGAGTTCCCACGGTACTTACTATGACCCAGCAACGGGGGAAGTGGACAACAGTTGCGAGCGACCAGAGATATCGTTGAATTTGAGTTTGACGAAGAGATAAGCATGCGTGCGCTGGGTGACCGGCTCGGAAACGACAATAAATTGACTAGCACTGAAGAAGAGTGATTTAATCATCAAGTCGAGTTCGAAGTTACGTCGTCGTTCGAATTTGTCACTCACTTTCTCACTGAGAACGAGTCCTTCCAGAGTATCTCGAACTGATTGACCAGCATGTCGACGCGTACAGAGAAAAAGAAACAGTCGTTCGAGAACCGAATTGAAGGCGGTCTGTAGACGGTTCCGACGGTGATAACACTCCTCCTCATCTCTCACTCCCGAATCCGCCGGAGGGGAAAGTTTGATACGCCGAGCGACTACTCAGTCTGGCAACATGTCACGGGAGGCGGGAGAGGGAGAGGTGTACTGTGTCGAGTGTGGGAACGTCGTCTCCGAGCGCGCGGAGATCTGTCCGGACTGTGGCGTGCGACAGCCGGTCGACACCGGGCGTGGCGGGCGGGGTCACGGCGGCGGTGCGGCGGGAGGCGCCGCGACGGCGGGGGGTGGGCGCGGCCAGGCCGCCGGCGGTCGACAAGGCGGTGCCGCGACGGTCGAGAGTCGGGAGCGACGCGGCCAGCGTCAGCGCGAGGACGTGGGGCTGATCTTCGCGCACGTCGACGCACAGAGACGGAAGCGTCTGTTACGGAACCTCGTCGACCTGGTGTTGGCGTTCTCCTCCGTCGGGTTCTACCTCGGGCTGATGCTCGTGGAGGGGATGCGTCACTACTACAAGCTCAAGCGCGGCCACCGCGAGCCGTTCGACTCCGAGCGACACACGAAGACCTGGTTCGTCTGAGGCGTCAGCGACGACCGCCGCGACTGTCGGACGCCTCCCGGGCGGCGTTGGGGACGCCACACGAGGGACACACCTCCGCGCGGCGCGGCATCGTCTCCCCGCAGTCGCGGCAGTAGACGGTGTCGGTGTCGTCGCCGGCGTCCCCGTGGGCGGCGTTGGGGACGCCGCACGACGGGCACACCTCCGCGCGACGCGACATCGCCGTCCCGCAGTCCCGACAGTGAACGGGGTCGTCCGAGTCGTCTGTGGGCGTGCTCGTCTCGTCTGCCCGCGACGACGCCGTCTCGCCTGTCGTCGACGCTCGCTCGGTCGTCTCACTTGTCGTCGACGCTCGCTCGGTCGTCCCTTCTGGTCGCCCCCTCTCTCGTCCGTCGCCGCCACTGGCCTGTGCGGCGTGGGCCCGGACGAGGTCGACGAGCCGGTCGTGTCGCTCGCGGCCGCTGCCGCGGTTCCGGTTGCCGTGACCCAACTGGACGACGAGCGACCCGCGGACGGTGCGGGTGTCGATCCGGACGGCGAACGTCTCCGTCACTCCCGGAAGCTCGGAGCCGTCCCACGACAGCAGTTCGGCGTCGGCGACGCTCGCGTACGGCACGGTGATCGTCTCGTCGCGGGAACGGGCCTCGGAGAGTCCGAACCGCTGGGGGTCGAACGCGCCGGCGAACAGCCGACGCAGCACCGACCCGGAGTGGTCGTCGATCGCGCCGGCGTAGCCGCTCGTCAGCGCGCCGCCGCCGGCGCCACAGACGAGCCGGTCGTCGGCGACGAACAACCGCCCCTCGACGAGTTCGCCGGGCTGTCGTTCTGGGCGCTCCGTGACCGTGAAGTACGCCGGCGTGTCCGTCTCCGGATCGACGCCCGAACCACGCCGGCTCAAAGCAAGCTCACCACCGCGAGGAACGTCAGTATCGACGGGGAAAACAGGATCAGGACGAACACCCAGTTGGTCGAGCCGTCGAGGTTCCCCCGTTGGGCTCGGAGGTACCCCACGTTCTGGACGTTCGCGGACCAGTACGCCCCGACGAAGTCACCCAACACCGGGACGACGGACACCGCGAACTCCACGAACAGGACGAACGACATCTTCATCAGCGTCCACGTGGACGCCCCGAGCCGCAGACCGTGGTAGACGAGCGACAGCGCGACGAGGAACATCACCCCGTCGCCGGCGCCGGGCAGCAGCCCGACGATGCTGGAGACGCCGATTCGGACGTTCGTCCCCGGAATCCGGAACTCTCGATCCAGCCACACCGCACGGCTCTCCAGTTCGTCGAGTCGTTCGTCCACCCGGACGGTCTCCGCGAACGCCTCACGGGCCGTCGCTGGCGACGGCGTGTCTGCCGCCGCCGGCGTCGCCGCAGCGGCCGTTCCCGGGGTCGTCGCCGTCCCGTCCGTCTCTGTTCGTGAGCCCCCAGTCGACTCGGGGGTGGCGGTGTCGGCGCTCGTGGTGGCGTCGTCGGCACCGGTGCTGGAGCCGGCGGTCGTCCTCTCGTCGTCCGCGGGCGTCGTCTCGTCTGGCCGGCGTGCTCCCGTCCGCCCGGTCTCGTCCGTGCCGTCGGTGTCGTCGGACGGCCCCGTCGACTGGTCTCGTGTCGACTCGTCCGTCGCCGAGGCGCTGGTCGACGAGGCCTCCGTCGTCGACTCCTGGGACGAGGTACTGTCCGTCGACTCCCGTGACGACACACCACCCGTCGACTCCCGTGACGACACACCACCCGTCGACTCCCGTGACGTGTCCGTCGTGGACCCGGATCGATTGCGGTCGGACCCCGTCGAGTCCAGTTCCCGTCGGTCGGGGGTGTCTCCGCCGCCGGTCCAGGGGTCGCTGTCGCCGCCGTCGTCGCCCCAGTCGTCCGCGTCGGCCCCGAAGGCGTCCGTCGCTCCGGCCGTGTCGCTCGGTTCACTCGTCCCTGTCGTGTCGGTCGGGTCGGACCCCGTTGCGAACGCGTCCGTCACGGTTCCACCGGGGAGGTCGACCGACACGCCGTCGCGGGCGACGACGACCGTCACGTCGCTCGGGTCCGTCCCGCGGGGGACCGTCGTGACGCTCCGATCGTCGTCCGCGTCCACCCGCAGGTCGAACCCCCCTCTGGGTGCCCCCTGCCAGACGAACACGGTCCCGGGGTCGAGACGGCGCGTCGTCGACGCCCCCCCGGCGTCGAGGTCGACTCGCTGAGTCACGTCCGTTCGATTTTCCACGCGGATGCCCTCACGGGCACCGCCGGCGCTGTCCATACCCAGGTCGTTTGCTGGACGGGGCTAAAACGTACCGACGGCGGCGAGACGAACGTCCGCGAAACACTGTCGCGCGACTGGAAACACACGACCCCCGTTTATTCCACGTCGTGACAGAGAGCTACGTATGCCTGGTCCCCCGGCGATCCAGACGAACGACCTCACGAAGCGGTTCGGCGACGTGACGGCCGTCGACGAAGTGAACCTCCGCGTCGAACGCGGCGAGGTGTTCGGCTTCCTCGGACCGAACGGCGCGGGTAAGTCGACGACGATCAACGTCCTGTTGGACTTCGTCACCCCGACCGCGGGGTCGGCGGAGGTGCTCGGCCACGACGTCCACGCGGACCGCGAGGCGGTCCACCAGCGAATCGGCGTCGTCCCCGAGGACTACGGTCTCTACGACCGACTCAGCGGTCGCCGCCACCTGGAGTTCGCGGTCGAGCTGAAGAACGCGAACGACGACCCTGCGAGACTGTTGGACCGGGTCGGTCTCTCGCCGTCGGACGCAGACCGTCCGGCGGGGGAGTACTCCACCGGGATGGCCCAGCGGCTGGCGCTCGGGATCGCACTCGTCGGCGACCCCGACCTGTTGATCCTGGACGAGCCGACGAGCGGACTCGACCCGAACGGTGCCCGAGAGCTCCGGGAACTCGTGCGCTCGGAGGCGGACAGCGGGACGACGGTGTTCTTCTCCTCGCACGTCCTGGCGCAGGTCAGAGCGGTCGCAGACCGGGTCGGGATCGCGAACGAGGGGGAGCTCGTCGCGGTCGACACGGTCGACGGGCTGCGGTCGGAGCTGGGTGTCGGCGCGCGTGTGACGCTGACGCTCGCGGACGGCGAGAACGCAGGCGACGGCGTCGGAGGCGTCGAGACGGAGCGGCTCCGGGAGCGGTTCGCCGACGACGGGGAGATCACGGACGTAGAGACGAGCGGCGGCGAGGTCAGAGCCACGTGTCTGGAGCCGGCGGCGAAGCTCCGGTTCGTCGACGGCGTGCGTGAGACGGCGACGGCGACCGACCTCCAGGTCAGTGAGTCGTCGCTGGAGGACCTGTTCGCCAGCTACACCGGCGCAGACGGGCCGGAGACGGTTCGGACGGACGCCGACGATGCCGACGAGGCAACGACGGCAGCGAACCGACAGACCGCGACCGCCGCCGTGGGCGAGACGGGGACGGACCCGGCGACGGACGGCGCGGACGCGACGACGGAGGTGGACGGATGAACGGGCGTGCGGTCGCCATCGCACGGAAGGACGTCGCCGACGCCGGGCGGTCGTGGGCGCTGTGGGCGGTCGTCGGGGCGTTGGTGTTGTTCACCGGCGGGACGGCGGCGTTGTTCGGCGTCGCCGCCGACGCGGAGCCGGGGCAGGTGATCGGGGTGGTCGCACAGCTGTCGGCGACCGTCTTCCCCATCGTGGCGTTGTTCGTCGCCAAGGGGTCGATCACCAGTGAACGGGAGTCGGGGTCGCTCCGGACGCTCCTCGCCTTACCGCCCTCGCGGCGGGAGGTGGTGATCGGGAAGTTCCTCGGTCGGACGGCGCTCGTGACGCTGGCGACGCTCGCTGGGGTTACGGTGACCGCAGTGGCGCTCTTCACCACCGGTAACGGCGTCGGCCCGGGGCTGTTCGTCCCGTTCGCCGTCGCGGTGTGGGCGATCGCCGTCGGGTTCGTCGCCGTCGGGATCGGGATCTCCGCGGCCGTCCCCACCGACGGCTGGGCGACCGGTGTCACCGTCGGGACGTTCCTCGTGACGGTCGTCCTGTGGTCGCCGCTGACGCAGGGTGTCACCTGGCTCACGGCGGAGCTCGGACTGGCGAGCAGCCGCGCCGAGGCGTGGTGGATCGATCTGTTCGGCATGCTCGTGCCGAACGAGGCCGCCGTCGCCGTCTTGGAGGCGAGCCACGCCGGGCGAGTGTTCGCTACCGACCCGCTCGCGTCCGTGTACCTCCCGGGTGCGATCTTACTCCTCTGGACGATCCTCCCGGTCGCCGTCGGCTACACACGGTTCCGCGGTGCCGACTTGGGGTAGTCGACGGTGACACCCGTCTGTGGGAATCGGCAGTCGGTCGAGCCGAGTCGACGGGTCGCCAGCGGTCGTCGTGTGCCAAACGGTCGCTTAGGTCTGTGACAGCCCAACTGTAAGTCGATGTCACAAGAGTTCGAGACCGAGACGACGACACGAGCGGAGACTGCCGGCGGCGACGAGAGGGAGACCACGGCCGCCGAGACGGAGGTAATCTCGCTGCTCCAACGGGCGTACCTCGGTGAGCTGTCGACCGTCGTCGACTACCAGACGAACGCGGTTGTTCTCGACGGCCTCTTGGCGCAGGAGGTAGTCGAGAGCCTCCAAGCTGACGTAACGGAGGAGTTGGAACACGCCCGATTGATCGCCGAGCGGCTGTCAGAGCTGGGTGCTCGGCCGCCGTCGTCGGCGGAGTTCACTGCCGGCCCGGAGTCGCTGCGTCCGCCCGAGGACTCGACCGACGTGGCGTCCGTCGTTCGGGGCGTCCTCGACGACGAGGAGGCCGCAATCGAGACGTACCGTGACCTCGTCGCGGCCGCCCGTGACGCAGACGACCCGGTGACGGAGGACCTCGCCGTCAGGCTCCTGGGCGAAGAGGAGAGCCACCGCGAGGAGTTCAGCGGGTTCGCACGCGAGTTCGACGAGTCGTGACCGGCGGCGAGGCGACTCCCGACGACGACCGTGCGCGTGTCACGGACGGGGATCGATCGTACGTGGCCGACGGCGATCGGTCGTGTGTCGCGGACGGCGACGCCGTGGAGATCGTGTCGGTCGAGCCAGCGGCCCCGACGGATGCCGTCGACGACCCGGAGACGGGAGAGCCAGTCGTCTCTGCGGCCGGTGGGCGCCACCTCCGGGCCGTGTTTCTCTCGTCGGTGTGTGACGAGTCGCCGGTCGGGACGACGGTGCTCGCCGACCGACTGGGTGTCGCGCCCGCGACCGTCACCGAGCGGGTGACGACGCTCGCCGACCGCGGGCTGCTCGTCCGGGAGCCGTACGTCGGTGTGGAGCTGACCGACCGCGGAGAACGGATCGCCCGCACGACACAGTGGCGTCAGTGTGTCGTTGAGCGCTTCTTCGAGGCGACCGCCGGCGTTCGACTCCCTCCACGCCAAGCCTACCGCGTCGGCGTCGCTCTCCCGACCGACGCGGTCCGTCGGCTCCACACCCGACTCCACGACGACGGCGCGGACGACCCGCCGACGGACTACTGCGAGGTCGAGAGCCCCGAGGACTGCCGGCGGATCGACTGCGCGCTCGGCTGAGGAGACGGCGACGAATCCCGGACGCGACGGCAGTCTCGCCGGCTCTTGAGGAACCTACGACGCTTTTTTAGGCTAGCCTAAAAAGTGCGCTCGTGAGTGATCACGGTTCGACGCTGGTGAGCGTAGTGGTCGACGGGTGGACGGCAGTGGGTGTGTTCGTCGTCGTGTCGGTCGCGGCGGCGGGAGTCGTCTCCCGGACCGTCTCCCGAGAGACGCTGGCGGCGGCGACGAGCCGTCGTGGAGTCGGCCCAGTCGTGGGCGCGCTCGTCGGACTCGTCCCGGGCTGTGGCGGTGCGGTCGCGGTGGCGACGCTGTACGGTCGCTCTGCGGTCGGGCTCGGCACGGTCGTGGCGGCGCTGGCGGCGACTGCCGGCGACGCCGTCTTCGTCCTGCTGGCCGTTGCCCCCGGTGCCGCGCTCGCGGTCTCCGTGATCGCGTTCCCGACGGCGATCGTCACCGGCGTCACCGTCGACGCGCTCGCCCCCGGCATCGACCGTGTCGAGCGGGCGCTGAGCCGGCGTGATCCCGTCGCCGACGGCGGTGCGGAGCCCGAGCGCGGCGGTGACGACAGCCGAGAGAGGGTCGTCGCGGACGACGGCTGTGTCGTCGCGGACGATCAGGAGTGTGTCGTCACCGACAGCCGGCAGTGTGCCGTCGATCATCAGTGTTACGTCCCCGACGGGCCGGACGGAGCCGAGTCTCCGGTCGTCGCCGCGCTGTTGGCGGTCTGGTACCTCGCGGTCGGGGTCGGACTCGTCGCCGGCGTCGCCGGACTCGTCGGCGTGTCCGGTGTCGTGCCGGAGCCAGTCGTCGTCTCCGTCGCTGTCATCGGGGTCGGCGGTGCCGTCGCGGCGACGCTCGCACCCGACACCGTCGCCGTCGGCGGTCGGTGGCGACCACTGGCCCGGACGGCTCGAACCGCGTCGCCGACGGTCGTCTGGGCGGTCGGTGGCCTCGCCATCGTCGGACTACTCCCAGGAGTCACCCGTCACGCTGTCGGGGCCGTCGCCGGCGACGGCGCGCTGGCTCCCGTCGCCGGCGGACTGTTCGGGCTGCTCCCGGGGTGTGGGCCACACGTGGCGTTCGCCGCCGCCTATGGCGAGGGTGCCGTCTCCTTCTCGGCGCTCGTCGCCGTCACGGTCGCACAGGACGGCGACGCCATCTTCCCGTTGGTCGCCGTCGACCGCGTCGCCGCGGTGCTGGCGACCGTGTACACGACCGTACCGGCGATCGTCGCCGGGGCTGCGGTTCACGCCTTGGGAGCCGTCTGTGGCGTTCCCGTCTCTGGGTCAGTGGGGTGACTACGTGGGGCGAGCGGAGCAGTCTCGGAACTCGGGGCTCGTCACAGCGGGAAGGAAACCCACCACGGAATCGAGACACGGCTTGCCGCCACACGAGTACGTCTGGGGACACGACGCCAGGCCACCGACGACCCGTGCCGTCGAAACACACAGTACTGTCGAGTCCGTGATAGAACGTGATGGATCTACTGTCGAAGCGGGTCGTTCCGGAGTCGGCACACGAGGCGAAACGACGGGCGCGGGCGTTCGCAGACGAGACGGTGCGGCCGGCGGCGGCCGAACACGACGCCAGCGGTGAGTATCCGGCGGCGGTCGTGACGGCCGCTCAAGACGAGCGGCTGGCGGGTCAGTACGTCCCCGAGACGTACGGCGGCGAGGGGTGGACACTCGCCGATCGGCTGGCGGTCGTCGAGGAGCTGTTCCGTGCGGACGGGGGGATCGGACTCGCCGTCCAACTCGTCGACTTCGGCGCGAAGGTGGTGACGATGTACGGGACGGAGTCGCAGCAGGATCGACTCCTCCCGCCGGTCGCGGCCGGCGACGAGATCACGGGGCTGGCGGCGACGGAGCCCCGCGGCGGCTCCGACCTCGCCCGGATGGGGACGACCGCGCGCCGCGACGGCGACGAGTACGTCCTGGACGGTGAGAAGTACTGGACCAGCAACGGTGTCGTCGCCGACTGGATCGTCGTGTACGCCCGGACCGGCGAGGCCGACGGCCACGACAGCTACTCGTTGTTCGTCGTCCCGACGGACGACCCCGGCTACGAGGCGGAGCCGATCACCGGCAAGATGGGGCTACGCGCCAGCCAACAGGCTCGGGTCGAACTCGACGGCGTCCGGGTGCCCGTCGACAACCGACTCGGCGAGCCGGGCTCGGGGTTCTACAACCTCGCGCAGTTCTTCAACTACGGGCGAATCGCCGTCGCCGGCCACGGTATCGGTCTCGCCGCGGCCGCCATCGAGGAGGCGTGGGCGTACGTCCACGACCGCGAACTGTACGACGCCAGCGTCGCCGACAACCAGACCGTCCAACACCGCCTCGTCGAGATGCGCGAGCAGTTCGAGGCCGCGCGGGCGCTGACCTGGACCGCGTGTGAACGGGTCGCCGCCGGCGACGACCCCGCCTTCTGGGCGAGTCTGGCGAAGGCTCGCGCCACCCGGACGGCGGAGACGGTCGCCCGCGAGGCCGCACAGCTCCACGGCGGTGAAGGCCTCCGGATGGAGACGCGCGCCAACCGCGTGTTCCGGGACGCGAAGTACCCCAGCGTGTACGAGGGACCGAACGCGGTTCAACGGGATATCGCGTACGGGCACTGGCCCGAGGAGTAGGCGGGAGCGGGGACGTGGGGCGGGCTTATCGACGGTGGCCTTCTTCGGAGACGACGCGGCAAAGCACCCAATCAGTGTATAGTTCGACACTGACGAACCGCTTGGCATATAACCGAACCCGCCGAACCGGGCACAGTCGGAAACCAACGAATGAGTGATGTCGACAAGCTCCGTCACGCTGTCGAGGATGTCGGTTACGGCTTCGAAGAGCGACTCCAATCCGCGGCAACTGTCGACACCGAAGCCGTGCTCGACAGGCTCGGTCTCGAAGAGGCCAACAGTCCCGACGAGACAGTGTCTGTCCTCTGTGCGTTCAACCTCCTGTTGAAGTCGACGCTCTACCGCCGTCACCGCGAAGAGTTCGAAAGTCTGGATCCGCTCGAAGACCCGAAAGAAATCGTGTCGGACTTCAGAGCAGCGGCTTCACAGACTGGCGACGACGGGCTCGACCCGTGGAAACTGGACGAACTTGCGATGCACCTCGACACAGAGGCGTTCGAGCGACTGCTGGACTCTCGGGACGAACTCGTCGACGCCGCCGATCCGACGCGGCTGATCGGCGAACTGTTCGAGCGACTCGTCGTCCAATCGGCCCGTCGCCGGCAGGGACAGTTCTACACCTCCAGCACAGTGAGCGAGCTGATGGCGAGGTGGGCAGTTCGCGACGGAGACGACACGATTCTCGACCCCGGCGTCGGTACTGGCGTCCTCTCTGCGAGCGCGTTCGAGGCAAAGCGTCGCCAGGGCGGGAAGCGGGCGTCAGTTGAGGATCTCTACGGGGTTGACCTGAGCCCGTTGGCGGTGACGATGGCTGCGACCGGGCTGAAGCTCGACGACGGGGTCGGTGCGCCCAATCTGGAAGTAACGGACTTCATGGACGCCTGCCCCCGTGGCAGTGAGACGACAATCGGACAGCAGGACCCCGTCGCGCTTCCGGAGGTCGACGCGATCGTCTCGAATCCGCCGTACTCTCGGAGTGGAGCGCTCGACGACGACCGGAAGCGGTTCAACCGGATCGTCGACGCCAGGGCGGGGCTGTCGGTCACGGAACACACTCCGTTGTACGTCTACTTCTTCGCTCACGCGACCCAGTTCCTGCGCGAACAGGGTCGGATGACGTTCCTGACGCCCGCTCGATTCTGTGACACGAACTACGGCGAACGGCTGCGGTCGTTCCTCCTCGAACAGTTCCACGTCCGAGGGGTGATTTTCCTTGAGTCTGGTCTCGAAGCTTTCGACGGTGCACGGGTCACGCCGTGTGTCACCCTGTTGGAACGCGATCCGGGAGAGACGACCGCGCCGACAACGTTCCTCAGCGTCGAACACGAGGCAGAGCCGGCGACGATTCTCGACTGTCTCGAAGCCGAGCCGTCGGGACCGACGGCGTTCGGGTACGCGAGGACACTCGAACAGGCAGAGCTAGAGGCCGACGAAGACTGGCGGAACTACGTCCGTCCGGACTCGTTGGACTCGCTCCCGGAACTCCGGTCGTTCGGGGAAATTGCCGACATCAAGCGCGGGATTGCGACCGGGATGAACGACTTCTTCTGTCTGACTCGGGCGGATGTCGAAGCGTACGGGCTCGACGAGGAGTATCTAGTTCGGACTCTCCGCCGGACGGACGGGATGGAGGCGCTTCGGGTCGACGAGGATCACTGGGAGCGACGGCGCGACGCTGGCGAGACAGTCTGGTTACTCTACTGTTACGACGAAGACGGCAACCCAGTCGATCGAGACGCCGACGATGCGCTGGCGGCGTATCTTGACCGTGGTGAGGAACTCGGCGCGAGAGACACCCACCTCGCGGGCTCTCGTAGTCCGTGGTACGCCGTCGACCGCCGGGACCCGCCGGACATCCTGGCGACGTACATGAGCAAGTCCGGCTTCGACTTCTTTGTGAACGAGGCCGACGTTCGGACGCTGAACAACCTCCACAACGTCTACCTCCACGACGGCGACGCAGACGCAGCCAGAGCGGTCCTCGCGTACCTGAACAGCACCGTCGCGGACCGGGTCACACGACACCTGAGCCGGAAGTATGCCGACGACCTCGGGAAACTCGAAATCTCCGACCTGGAGGATGTACCCGTGATCGACCCCGCGCACCTGACCGAGAGTCAGGTCGAAACGTTGTCGTCCGCGTTCGAGCAGCTGTGTGACAGCATCGCCGCGGGGGAAGATGTCGAAGCGGCCCGAGAAGAACTCGACGCGGTTGTCGAAGACGCACTCGACAGGCTCCCCTCGCTCGCGGCCTAACGTGGCGTCACCACTCGGCGAGGATCTCTCCCCACACCTCGTTCCGTCCGAGTGCCGCCGCGAACCCCTCCAGTTCTGTGGATCGCTGGCGCGGGTCGTCGACGACCGTCTCGACGAGCGACCAGAACGCGGCGTCGTGTGAAGTGTTGACCGAGTGTGCGAGTTCGTGGGCGACGAGATACCGGACGTATCCCAACGGGAGGAAGCCACACCGGACGTTGAACGAGAGTGTTCCGGTCGTGGAGTAGCTCGCCCACTTCGTCGCCTGGTTACGGATCTGAACCGTCTCGTAGTCACCGTCGAGCTTCGGAGCGACCCGGTCGGCCATCGACACGACGGTATCACGGAGTCGACTGGCGAGCCTGTTCTTCAGGAACGCGAGTGGACTCCGCCCCGTCGGCGCCGAGACGGTGATCCTGCCGGAGTCGACTGTGAGGTCGTACTGGCCCTCGCGCGTCTCGAAGTCGAACGTGTACCCCCAGACGACGAGGCCAGTCGTGAGGTCGCCGAACTGGCGCTCGACGCGACCGAGCCGTTCGTGTTGGCGTTCGTACTGTCGCTCGATCCAGTCCCGGTTCGCTTCGAGAACGTCGTCGACGGGCGGAGCGTCTCTGTCCGGGAGCGTGACACGGACGGCACCGTCGGGTGTGAGCCTGAGCCGTGGGTCGTCGCTGTCGCCGTGCTGGACGACACACGGCACACGCCGTTCGTCGGACGTGGTGAACGTCGCGTCCGCACGGTCGTCTCTCACGTCCGCATCTGTCCCCACACACTTTTAATAGTTTAGCGCCGAAATTCACATCTAGATGCCCGACAGTCCTGAAGAGGTTACGTTTACTGTCGATAGCCGACTGCTAGAGGAATTAGGGGAGAACCTCGTCACGCGGAACCACGTCGCGCTCGCAGAACTCGTGAAGAACGCCTACGACGCGGACGCGACGGAGGTTGATCTGATCTTTGAGAACGCGCGCGAAGGCGACGAAGACAGCAGAATCATCGTGAGAGACGATGGAACCGGGATGACGACCGACGATATCCGAGACGGCTGGATGCGAGTTGCGACTACGGATAAGCTCCAGAACCCACGGACCGAGAAGTACGGCAGAAAGAAGGCTGGTGACAAGGGAATCGGGCGGTTCGCTGTTCGCCGGCTGGCAGACGAACTGTACCTCACGTCGGTGTCGAAGGACCCTGTGACCGACCAATACCAGCGGATTCGGATGAACTTCGACTGGGAGAGGTTTGAGCGACAACTTGACCTCGACGAGATTCCAGTTCGAATTGAGGTGGAGCGACTAAACTCGACAGCAGATGTCGAGGCCGGGACGACACTAGAACTCGTTGACCTCCGGGACGAGTGGAACAAACGCCATTTCAACACGCTTCGACGGAATATCGTCACGCTCTCGCTCGTTGAGTCGGCAAATCGGGACAGCTACGAGCCGGATCCAGGGTTCGACATCAACTTTGACGCTCCGGAGTTCGACGCCGCAGATGCGAGTCTTCTAGAACAGGTCCACGACGCCAGTTGGGGGACGCTCACCGGACAGATCAGTAACGGAATGGTGTCTGTGAACCTCGAAGCAAAGAAGATTGGCGAGCGAAACTACGAATTTTCGTTCGATACGGACGGGCTAGATGGGACGGCGTTCAAGATCTCTTGGCCGCCAGAAGAGCGGAAACACCTTCGTGACACTGGAACGCTGAGCTTAGAGCGGATCGGTGATATTCGAGATGAGTACGCCGGTGTTCGAGTGTATAAAGACGGATTCCGCGTCCACTCGTACGGTGGACCAGAAGACGATTGGTTGGGACTCGATGAGAAAGTTGCAGCACGGAAGCGTAATCCGGATAAAAAGTTTCATGAGCTAAAAAGTGAAACAGAGTACCACAGAGACTTTAGTAACATTTTAACTATACATCCAAGAAACAACCAACTTATCGGTCGGGTGAACGTTTCACCGGAGTCGGTTCTCGAAATGCAGGCAAACCGTGAGGAGTTCACTGCCGAGGGAGATGGCTTCAAGAACCTGAAGCAAGCTGTCCGGCTCTCTATCGAGTGGATGGTGCTTCAGTACAGTAACTACAAGCACAAGCTAAAGATGGAAGAAGTAGAGGAGGCGAAAGAGGAGTTCGAGAAGAGTGCCGGATCAGACTCTGATGACGAAGAGGCTGGAATCGATCAGTTCACTGATTCGTCTGACGACGGTTCGGACACGACATCCTCCGAGGAGGAGGTCGTCGACGCTGCGATGAATTTCCTCGAAAAGACAGCCTCCACAGTAGCCGAAAGCGGTGGATCCGCCTCTACCGCGGACGGTGAAAGAGACGGGACAGATCAAAGCGATGGGGAGGAAGAAGGGGAGAGCAGCAGCACGGCCAGCACAGTCGACACGGACACCGTCGAGAAAGCGACAGACGTGATCCGTAGTTCTCTCCAGCAAAAAGACGGCAAGATCGACTTCTTCCGGTCGGCGTTCTCAGTGAATCAAGTCGTGTTCTCGCTGTCTCACGAACTCCGGAACATGACACACGAACTGAGCCAGAACGCGGTTCGGATCGAGAACAACCTCAACGACCTTCCACAGGAGCAGCGCGATGAGTTTAGGGAAATTTCCGAGTCGATGCAGGAGGTTCAGGGGCGACTGAAACAGCACATGGACCTGTTCGGGACGTTCGCGGGAGTCGCCGACGATCAAGAGCAGTCGGCGGTCACGCTCGCCGACGCGACCGACCAGATCGTAGATGCTGTCTCGTACATCTGCGAGTTCTACGGCATCGAAGTCGAGGTGTCCGTTCCCAGCCTACTCCAGACACCACCGATGTACGACTCGGAGGTGTCCTCAATCTTGATCAACCTCGTCACGAACTCGATCAAAGCAATCGCAGCAACGGGGAACAACGCCGGTCGGATCGAGGTCCGTGGAGAGAAGATCGACGACGGCGTCGCAATCCGTGTCCTTGACGATGGAATCGGGATCTCGGACGATGTCGCCGACAGGGTGACGGAGCCACTCGTCTCCGACCCCTCTGGGGAGATGTACGACAGTCTCCAAGACAACATGCCGGAGGAACTCGTAGATCAGTTGGGTAACGGGAGCGGATTAGGCCTTCACATCGTTAATAATATATCTTCGAAATACGGAGGTACAGTAAGATTCCCAGAGATGAACGGTTGGAGTACTTGTGTCGAGGTGACACTTCGTGAGTGAGGTATACACTGCGTGGTGGATTGACGACGATCCAGACCGTGAAGAGTCGGCAGAGGTATTTGAGGAGGGTAGTAATCGGCTCGTGGTCAAGTTCGAGAGAGCCTCCGAGGTAGCTGAAAAACTGTGGTTCGAATCAGAGTCGACTGATGGTGAAGACAGAACGACGAGCGCGAACGGGGCAGCTCGTGTCTCAGACGAGAGTGTCGATATCATCCTACTAGACTGGAAACTCTACGAGGACGGTCGCTTCGGTGGAACCGGGAAGTCGATTGTCGGAGTCCTCCGGGAGGAGTTCTCCGAGACTCCAGTGTATGGGCTCAGTTCACAACCGGATTTCATTGACGAGTCGGTGTTCGACGACACGTTCGATGTGGACAGGCTCGTCGGTGCGGCAGAACAAGTTGTCTCTGACATCGACGACTACCGACGAATCGAAGCGAACGGCGAGTCCATCGAGACACTCGTGGGCTGCCTGAATCCACCAGAGACCGACACTCAGCAACTGGAGCGACTCGTCCCACGTAAGTTCACCGGTGGACTAACCGACGCAGACACCGAGACTGGAGTAGAGTTCGCGGGGTGGGTGCGTGACGACCTTCTTCCCCGCCCAGGACTTCTCCTCAACAGAACGTGGACAGCGACAAAGCTCGGCGTTGAGCAAAATGTACTCGATGATCGGGAACACGTCCTCACCGACGCAGACGTGGAGAATCAGACGTACAGCGGCGTGTTCGAGCCGTCGGAGACGCTGTGGTGGAAGTCGAAGCTGATCGACACGTTGGTCGATGTCGATATTGAGGAAGGAGGGAGTGGCCAGTTCACCAATACCTGGGAGAAAGGTGCGGAACTGTTAGACGCAGATGCCGAGGAACGGTCAACGTGTGTCGTGTGTAATGAATCGTTCCCCGAGACGGTAGCGGCGGCGACCGCCGGTGAGGAGTATGCACAACACCCGGTCCACTTCCGTTGTAGCGACGTGTACAAGTCCCGAATGGGCGCGTACGCAGACTTCCGGGTTGCGAACAAACTGTGAGAATATGAGTAACGACAGTTCAAGTCAAAAAACCAGGATTGTTGATCAGGTCCCTGATCCGAGTGACTTCGGAACTCAGCTGTTAGACGCAGTCAGATACTTATCTTACCAAGATAACACTGCTCTCAGCTACCCCAGTGGAAAGAATCCGCTTGAACAACAACGAGCTTTGTTAGACAGAATCGACTTCGAAGGCGATTGGCAGTTTGAACTTGACCCGCCGTGGGAGGTTGTACTCGGCGAGGTAGACGACAGCCGTGACGAAACGGGGGTTCAGCGTCCGGACTTCGAGAACGCTAGAGGGTATGCTCAGATTTCTGGCGAGGTCAGGGTTGCCGACGGTGAATTTGAGCAGTACAGTTTCAGCCTTTGTCTTCTTAGCCAGGAGAGGACAGAGCGGAGGTCCGCCTCAAGCACCGACGACGAGGCGTGCCCCTGTTGCTGGAACGGTACGGACCGACGTTGGCGAGTAGCAAGGCGACTTCACTTCGACATCGATGTAGGTAAGAATGATGACGAGCCGAAGCCGATGGCACATCTCCAAGTCGGTGGGGAGACGCCGCGGACAAGTATCAATTACACCGAAGAGGAGTACCACTACTGCGATAGTCCTCTCGACAAGCCACGAATCCCGTTTCCCCCGACAGATCCTGTCATACTCCTTAACATGCTCATACAACAGTACCCAGGGATTAGTTCGGCTGACGGTGAGTCTTGGCGGGGGAAAGTCAGGGAATCCGAGAAAGTTCTTCGTAAGGACTACGACAAATTCGTTGGAGGTGTGTACAGTCGTGAATCCCGAGATACCCTGTTGAGTTACCTGTCGAACGGCGAGAAGAGTGTCTGACCTAAATGGAGTCTGATACGGAGACAGTCCAGTAACGGGATTTGGCCGCGTAACTTTTATATAAAATCACAACTATAACTCAACACAACGCAGACAATACGACTCCGGCCGAACGGCGTCTACTCCCGAGTCTGTTGCCGCTCGCAGCCATGAGCGGGTTAGCGGGTTGTGCCAGCGACGACGTTCCCGGGGCGGAGACACCGACGATACATCGGCGAGCCACCACACCGACCCATGTGCGTTGACGGTGACAAACACCTGGATGCCGACCACAAGTCCGACACCCACGCCGACGGCGACACCGCGTCGGTACGACCCGCTCACGAGGACGGGCGGGCTCCCGATTCAGGAGACGGCGGGACTCCCGGCAGAGCCACAGTCGAGTGGGATCACGGGCGACGACGAGGTACACGAGTTGGCGAACCGCGCGACGTTCGACTCCAACTCGAGGACCCACCTGGAGGTGGACGGCGCGCTCGTCGGCGACGGTCGTCTGGGCATGAACGCGGCGAGTGCGTTCCGGACGTACTGGCGGGCGCCGGAGACGGGGACGTACCGACTGTCGGCGGCCTACTGGGGCAACGGCGGCTACGAGTACGCTCCGAGAGCGACGGACGGCCGCGACTACGCCCTGTGTTCGGAGACGAACCTGGCGGTCTTCGACGGCGACCGCGCGGTGGCACACGAGACACACCCGGACCTCCAGCACCGCACCGGCGGGCCCGGGGCGAGTGTGGCCGAACAGTTGTTAGAGTTTCTGGCGTACCGCCTCGTCGCACCTTACCTCGGCTTAGTCGGCGGACTGATCGCTCGTGTTCTGATCGACTGGGCAATCGATCTAGAGCCACGTGACCCGACAGAGGGAGGATTCCTCGGGGATCCGTTCGACCCGACACGGATCACGACCGAGTTCGACGCCATCGCCGGTCGGGTGTACCGACTCCAGGTCACACCGTCCGTTGGGTTCGCCGGCCGGTCGACGATCGACTGGCACACGGCTGCGCGGGTGGAGTCTGTCTACCGGTTGGAGGAACTGTCGATCCAGACGGTATGAGACACTGTCGTGACACGCGCACACCCCCTCAGATCGACGGCTGTTCGACGTGTGCCCGCCAGAACGCCGGCGTCCGGTACTCGGCGTAGGCGGCGCGGTAGCCCGCCGCGCGCCCCAGCGGCGCGAGCAGGTCGGTAGCGAGGCCGGTGACTCCACCGTCTGCGGCGGTGAACACCGTGTTGTCGGCGAGTCGGTCGGCGATCACGGCCTGTTGGAGCGGGTGCTCCGGGTCGCGGTCGTCGTCGTGGGCCAGCCCGCCGAGCGTCGGCAACACGTCTCGGAGCCGCCCGGGGGTGTCGATCTCCGTGACGACGAGCACGCGGTCGTCCGTGTCGGCACGGAAGGAGTGTTCGACGCCGGTGGCGACGGTCTCCGTCTCGCCGGCGGTGACGACCCGGTCCCGACCGTCCAGTTCGAGCGTGAGTTCGCCGCGTTCGACGGAGAAGCGCTCGCGGCTCTGCGTGTGGTAGTGTGGCGGCGGCCCGCCGTACCCCCCGCCGACGACGGAGACGGTTCGGACGGTGTCGCCGTCGGCCGCGACCGGCACGCCCCAGACCGATCGTGTCGGGTGTGACTGGATCGGGCCGACCCGCTCGCGGATCCGGTCGGCCAGCCAGGAGCCCGGCTCCACCTCGAACCCCGTCCCGGGAATCGGGTCGCCGTCGCCGTCGAGTGTGCGGCCCGTAGTGATCGTGGACACGACCGACGTACGGACGGCGACAGTGTGAAAGCTCCGAATCGACGGCGGCACGCCCGCGGGAGCACACCGACGCTCGTCCGCTGTGACGCCGGCACTCGCGAACGGGGTCCGACCCTCGAGAGCGGACCCACCAGCGACGGCCGAGTCCCCGCTAGTCTACTCCGGGAGACGGTGACGGGGAGCGGGGAGACGGCGAACACGGAGACAGTGGACGCGAACACGGCGAACAGTGTGGTGCCGGCGGGCCGGGTGGGTGTGACCGGCCGGCACACCGATCCCACCGCACCGCGAGGCGTACATCTATGTGGCCCTCTCACGATACGGGCGGTGTGACAGTCACAGTTCTGACGGGAGTCGACCCGACGGCGCTCGAACGACGGGCGTTCGAGCGGGCGAGTGCCGTCGCGGACGACGAGCCGGGGTCAGTCGTCGTCGCGGCGGCAGACGGCGGGCAGAGTGGTGCCGTCGCGGACGCCTGGGCGGCGGCTCACGACCCCCTTCGGGTGCGGGTGACGGACCTAGACCGGCTCGCGGGTGACGCCTACGAGCGGGCTGGCGGCCCGGGGACGCGGCTGGACACGCCGACGCGGCGCCAGACGATCGACCGGGCGCTGCGGGCGGTTGCAGCGGAGACGGGGCTGTCGGCGGCACACGCCCACGGACGGGAGGTCCGAGAGCTGTTGTCGGAACTCGCGGCTGCGGGCTACGACGACCCGGCCGAACTCGCAGACCACGTCGACACACACCTCGACGACCGGACGGCGACGGTGCTCTCGCGAGTGGCCGAGACGGCGGCGACACTCCAGCAGTCGGCCGCGCCCGCGTCGTACACGCTCCCGGAGGCGTACCGGGCGGTCTGTGACGCCGACGACCCCGAGGCGCTCGTCGACGCCGACGCGCTGGTCGTCTCCGGCTACACCGACCTCGCAGACACGCAGATCGACCTCTTGGAGTGTCTCGCGGCCCGGACGACGACGGACGTCGTCGTCACCCTCCCACTCGCGGAGACGCCGGACCGCCGAGGCGACGAGACGACGAACGACGAACCGGGAGACGACGAGACAGCGTCGCTCGACGGCGCGAACGCCTACGTCGCCGACACTTACACGACGCTCGTGGCGCTGGCGGACGAACACGTCCACGTCGGTGCCGACGCCACCGACGCGAGCGACCCTACCGACACCAGCGCCGGCGACGCGACCGTCACCGACGCGAGCGACCCTACCGACACGGCCACACCCTCGCTGGCGACGGCGGTCGGTCGAACGTTCACTCGAACGGCGACCGTCGACGACGCGGTGCCGTCCGGGCTACGCTGGGAGTCGGCGGCGACGCCGATGGCGGAGTCACGGGCGGTCGCACGACGGGTCCGTCGGCAGATCGCCGACGGCGCGGCACCGGAGGACGTGCTCGTCGTCGTCCCGGAGCTGTTGTCGTACCGTGACCGCCTCGCCGACGCCTTCGACGCCGTCGGCGTGCCCGTCTCCGACGCCGGGCGCCCGCCGCTGGGGCAGACCTGCGTCGGTCGCGCCGCTATCGACCTGGTCGACTGCTGTCTGTCGTCGCCGACGGCCCGCGACCTGGCGAGTCTGGCGAGCAACCCGGCCGTGGATCTCGACTACCGCGACACCACCGACGACTCCGACGGTCACCCGGACGGCGACTCCTCCGGCGACCACCCGCTCGACGCCGACGAGCTGCTCGCGGTCGTCGACAGCCTCCCGACGGACGGGCTCGCCGACCTCCGTGCGGAACTCGACGCCGAGGCGGACGCCGCCGTCGCGGCGTTGCTCGACCGGGTTCGTGCGGTCCGAACCGCCTCGCGTGAGGCGACGGTCGCGCGGCTCCGCGAACTGTTCGCACACGTCGGTCTCGCGGTCGGCGACGATCGACCGACGACGGACGGGACCCACGAGGCTGGCGCACGAACGGCCGTCGACCGCACGCTCGCGGCCGTCGGGCGCGTCGGCGACCCGGACAGCGAGCGTACCGACGACGACGGCGACGCCAGGGAGGCTGCGGGGGACGCGACGGACCCGCTCCGCCGGGTCGCAGACGCCCTGGAGGGGCTGCGTGTCGCACCTGGCGGAGGGCGACCGGGGACAGTCGAGATCGTCGGGGTGCAGGACGCGCTCGGGCGGTCGTCCGACCACCTCCACGTCGTCGGACTGACGCGGGCGGCGTTCCCGCCGGAGGACCGTCGGTCGCGGTTCTTCCGTCGGGCGTTCGAGGCGTTGCCGAGCGTCACGGCGACGGACCACCAGGCCCGGGCTCGCTACCAGTTCGCCGTGCTCGTCGGCGCCGCAGAGACGGTGGCGCTCGGCCACCCCGAGGTCGGCACGGACGGAGACGAACGACTCCCGTCGCCGATCCTGACGGAACTCGCCCGAGTGACCGGGCTCGACCCGGAGTCGCCCGCCGACTCCGCTGATCCCGCTGCTCCCGTCGACTCCGCTACTTCCACCGACTCTACCGACCCCGTCGACTCCGCTACTCCCACTGACTCTACCGACCCCGTCGACTCCGCTACTCCCACTGACTCTACCGACCCCGTCGACTCCGCTACTCCTACTGACTCTACCGACCCCGTCGACTCCGCTACTTCCACCGACTCTACCGACCCCGTCGACTCCGCTACTTCCACCGACTCTACCGACCCCGTCGACTCCGCTACTCCTACTGACTCTACCGACCCCGTCGACTCCACCGTTCCCCCGACGCCGTCGATTGCGAGCGCGGGCGACCTCCAGCGTGCGCTGACTGGCCACGACGGCGAGACGCGCGAGACGGCGCTGACGGAGGCGGTGAGGGACGGGGTGGTGTCGTCCGCGACGGCAGAGAACGTCCGGCGCGGGGCGGCCTGTCTCGCCGGACGGGTCGGCGACGGGTTCGGTGAGTTCGACGGCCACGTCGACCCAGCGACGGTCGCGGCACACCACGACCCGGCGCCGTTCAGCCCCACCGGACTGCGGTCGTACGCGCGGTGTGGCTTCCGGTACTACGCCGACCGGGTGCTGGGGCTACCGGAGGAGCCGGAGTACCCATTGGAGCCGACGGCACTCGACCGCGGGACGCTCGTCCACGACACGCTGGAACGCTTCTTCGACGGACTCCTCGTCGAGACGGACGGCGACCCGGTCGACCTGACGACGTTCGACCGCGCGAGCCTGGAGCGACGACTGCTGGACGCCGCGGAGACGGAGCTGTCGACGCTCGACGCGCCGACGGACGACGCCTTCGGCACGCGGTGGCTGGAGACGCTGCTGGCCGGGCTCGCAACGCCGGCGGCCAACGACCACTACGGCGACGACCACCCTCACCGGGGGACGGACCGTGGGGTCTTCGTCCGGTTCCTCGACGAAGAGTTCGACAACGACGACCGCGTGCTGGCGGTGGAGTCGCCGCTCGACTTCACGACGGACCCGGACGCCCCGACGGGTGCAGAACGCGACGACGACGCGTACGCCGTCGAACTCGAAGCGCCGGACGGCCGAACGGTCGCGGTCCGGGGGCGCGTCGACCGTGTCGCGGTGGAGGTCGACGACACAGACGGTGGCGAGTCCGGCGTCGAGTCGGTCGGCGGACGGGTCCACGACTACAAGACGAGCGACCCGACGACGAAACGGACGTTCGGAGGGATCGACTTCCAACTGCCGATCTACACCGTCGCGGCGCGGCGCGAACTGACCAGACGGTACGGCGACGCGCTCGACGAGGTGGACGGCGGCTTCTACACGGTCGAGCCGCCGGCGACGGTCAGACGAAAACGGACACTCCTCGAGACGATCTACCGCAACGGCGGCGACGCGACGGAGTTCGAGCAGTTCCTCGACGCTGAGATCCCAGAGCGCGTCGCGGACGTCGCCGACAGCGTCGCCGACGGCGCGTTCCACACGACGACGCTCGACGCCGACACGGCCGGCTGTGACCACTGTCGGTTCGCGGACGTGTGCGGGGTGCGACACCACCGGCGACGCGAGCGGGCCGAGGCCGCCGACGACGCCGGGCACTACGTCCCGCAGGCGGCGCGTCCGACGAGTTACTACGACGAGATTGGGGGTGAGGAGTCGTGAGCGACTCCGATCCGGCGAGCGCGACGGACGCCGACGAGACGACGGCGGCGACAGGCACGGGAGACGGCGAGGAGCCGTTCAGCCTGACCGACGAACAACGTGCGGCGACGGCGACGGAGGCCCACGTCGCGGTGACGGCCGGCGCGGGCACTGGGAAGACGACGACACTCACCCGGCGGTACCTGAAGCTGCTCGGGGACGGCGTCGACCCCCGGGAGATCCTGACGATCACGTTCACGAACGACGCCGCCGGCGAACTCCGGGAACGGGTGCGGGCGGCCGTCGACGACGAACTCGACGCGGCGATCGCGGGCGACGGGAGGGGGGACGGCGACACGGGTGGGCGTGCCGACACCGACCGCGCCGACTACGACCACTGGCGGGCGGCCGCCGACGCGATGGGCGACGCCTACGTCCACACGATCCACGAGTCGTGTGCCAGGCTGCGGTCGGAGTTCGCCGTCGCCGCGGGGGTGAACCCCTCGGCAGAGACGCTAGACGAGAGCGACGCGGGAGTGTTGGCCCGCCAGACGGTCCGCACGAGCGTCACGGAGATGCTCGACCCCGACGACGACCGACACGGCGACCTGACGCGACTCGGCCGTCTCTGGAGTCGGTCGGAGCTGGAGACGGTGCTCGTCGGACTGTTGGAGTCCCGGCCGGAGAGCCGTGCGTGGGTCGACCGCTGGCGGGACGCCGACGCCGGTGCCCACGCCGACGCGGCCTGGCGGGCGCTGTACCCCGTCTCGGTCGCCGAGGCGCGGGCGCGACTGACCGACGACGCCGTCCAGTCGGCGCTGGCGACGATCACCGACATCGACCCCGCGGCGCTCGGGATCGACCCCGACTCGGACGACGGCGCGGAGTTCGTCCGGACGGTCGAGTCCGTCTGTCGGGAGACCGACGTCGCCGACGGCACCGCGTCGGGCCGCGACTGGCAGCTCGCGCTCGACAGGCTGTGTGACAGGCTGACGACCGGAAACGGCGACCCGTACACCGGACGGTCGGTCCACTACTACCGCGGGGCCAAGAGCACCTGGAGCGCCCACGAGGCGACACAAGAGCAGTTGGAGACGGCGGGGAAGACGCTGATCGACCGTCTCGACCCCGCGGAGACCCCGTTCGTCGGCGGGCGCCACGCGGACGGCGACGCGGCGCCGTACCTCCGAGCGCTCGCCCGGGTGACGGACCGCGTGTTGTCGGCGTACGACGCCCGCAAACGGGACCGGACGGCGTTGGACTTCGACGACCTCGTCACCGACACGGTCTCGCTCCTCCGCGAGGAGCCCGCGTTCCGCGCGGCCGTCTGCGACCAGTTCGAGTACGTGATGGTCGACGAGATGCAGGACACGGACGACGAGCAGTGGGAGCTGATCCAACTCCTCGCCGGCGCCGACCCGGCAGCGCTCGGCCACCCGGACGCGACGCCGACGTTCGACACCAACCTCTTTCTCGTCGGCGACGAGAAGCAGTCGATCTACCGCTTCCGTGGCGCCGACGTGACCACCTTCGGCGACGCGCGGGCGACGCTCGCGGACGCGAACGCGGTCGACGGGGGTGACGCGGGTTCGACCGGAGCGGGCGACGCGGAGACGGACCACGCCGACCTCGAACTGTCGGGGAACTTCCGGACGCTGGACGGGCCGCGGGCGTTCTGCAACGAGGCGTTCGAGCGGGTGTTCGCGCCCGCCGGCGACGAGCGCGCCGCCTTCGAGGCGGCGCCACAGGCGTTGTCGGGCGAGCGGGGTGACGACGACGACAGCGAAGACAGCGACGAGCCCGACCGCCCGGGCTCCGTCGAGTACCTGTTCGTTCCGGACGACGACGTTCCCGGGTTCCACGGCGACGGCTTCCTCGACGACGGCAACGCGCTCCCGTTCTTGGGCGACACGGCGACGCGGGAGGCGGCGGCGGTCGCGGCACGGCTGAGCCGGCTACTCGCGTCGCCGCCGACCGTCGAGGACCCGGAGACGGGCGACGAACGGCCGGCCAGACCCGAAGACGTGACCGTGTTGCTGCGGGCTAGAACCCGGCTCCCGGCGTACGAGCGGGCACTGGACGCCGTCGACGTGCCGTACACGGTCGCGTCCGGGACGGGCTTCTGGCAGACGCCGGAGGTACGGACGCTCGTCGGGCTGCTGGAGGTGCTCGCGGACCCGACGGACGACACCGCGCTGTACGGCCTCCTCCGCTCGCCCGTGTTCGGCCTCCCGGACGACGACCTCGCGGCCCCGACTGCGAGTGAAGGGTCGCTGTGGGCGACGATCCGGGCTGGCGAGCGGGGAGACTCCGAGACGGGGGATTCGGACGAGCCCGAGACGGCAGTCACCGACGAACTCGCGGCCGCCGGCGACCGGATCGCCGACTGGCGCGAGCGGATGGCGCTCGGTGATGGAGGCGGGGAACCCGAGCGCGGCGTCGACACGCCCTCGTGGGGACAGTTCCTCTCGCGGGTGTCGACGGAGACGGGCTACCTCGGTGCGCTCGCGGCCGGCGAACGCCCGCGGCAGGCCGTGGCGAACGTCGAACAGTTCCGCGAACAGGTGCGCGACTGGGCCGACGGCGGCGCGGTGACGCTCGCGGCGTTGCTCACCCGGGTGCGGGACCGTCGGGCGGTCGAGACCCACGCCGACCAGGCGAGCGTGCCGGACGACGCCGACGGCGTCCGACTCCGGACGATCCACTCCGCGAAGGGGCTGGAGTTCTCCGTCGTCGTCGTCCCCGAGGTCGGCCGGGAGTTCGTGTTCGGGTCGAGTGTCGACGACGACGGGAAGCTGTACCTCGACCGGGTCGCTGCGGACGCGACAGAGGCCACAGCAGGTGACAGCGGAGCGGGTGACGGCACAGCGGGTGACCGCGACACGACCGCCGAAACCGTCCCGCTCGTCGGGATCAAGGCGCCGTCACCGGGCGACGGCTACGACCACGTCGGCACGTTGGCGCGCCGTGGACTGCGCGAACGCGACCGCCGGCGGGAACGTGCCGAGCAACGACGCCTGTTGTACGTCGCTCTCACACGAACCCGGGATCACCTCCTGCTTTCCGGGCACCACTCCGTCGACGACGTGGGCGGCGGCGACGACAGAGGCGGCGACAACGGCAGCAGCGACGACGCTCCCCTCGCGGGCGCTCTCGACGACCCGAAGCCACACGCCGACGCGCGGCGCTGGCGGGACTGGCTCGCGCCGCTCCTCCTAGGTGACGGCAGTCTCCGGGAGCCCGAAGAAGACGACGCCGCAGCGGACGCCCGTGCCGCGGCGACGGCCGACACTCTCCGCGCACTCCAGGCCGACGGCGCCGTCACCCGCTCGCTCGGCGACGCCGACTACACCGTTCGCGTCCCGCCGGCGCCGGCGACGGACTGGCGCGAGCGTCGGTCGGACGACTTCGGGACGGTGGAGGAGGCTGTGCCGCGCCGCGACGTCGCGCCCGTCGACCCCTCTCCGCCGCCCGTTGCGACGACGGCGACGGCGTACGCCGAGGCTGTCGCGCCCGAAGTGGAACGGAGCGGTAGAGGAGAGGGGAGTGAGGGGGACGACGTGGTGGACACCGACTCGGCGTTCGGCCTCGCCGCCAACGACCGCGGCACGGCCGTCCACGAACTGCTGGAGCACCGCCCGCCACGGGAGGAGTGGCGCGAGAGCGCCCGCCGGCGCGCGACCGGACTCGGCGACCCGACCGACGCCGACGTGGACGCGATCCTCGAACACGCCGACCGCGGGCTGGCGACCCGCGAACGCCTGTTGGAACGGGTCGATCCGGCGAGTGTTCACGCGGAGCTCCCGGTGACCGCCCGGTTCGACGCCGGCCGGATCGTCGGCGAGATCGACCTCCTGGTCGTGACCGACGAGCGGTACGTCGTCCTAGACTACAAGACGGACGCGACCGAGGGGGTCGCTGTCGACGACTTGGCCGCGACCCACTGGCCGCAACTGCGGGTGTACGCCGCCGCGCTCGCCGAGCGTGAGGACGGGCGGGACGTGGAACTCCGGCTGTGTTTCACCGACGCTGCGGGGGAGAACGGTGGTGGGGTCGTTCGACGGCGGCGCTACACCGCGGCGGAGTTGGTGGCGATTCGGGAGGAGATGGATCGGGGGCTCCCGCGGCTCCGTCGGCGGCTGTAGTCGAAGGTGACTCGTGTCGGGCGGTCTCCGTCGCGGCCGTGACGCAAAGCGTGCGGGCGAAACGGCGGTATCTGGCACTCCGGAACCTCGAAGACCGCGCCCAGAGAGCCTCGGTAGGCGTGACGGTGTTGGCCGCCCGCGCCGAGGGAATCGACCTCGACCACGAAGGCGACGAGCTTCGGCGACGGCTCACGACGGGACGTAACCTGTTTCGAGACCTTGCGACGGCACGCACGGGCGTGACAGCGTTCGACGTGGCCGAGACGGACCGTTCCTTCGAGGAGACGCAGGTGCTCTCCCGTGTCGCCGCCGAACTACCGGCAGACTGGCGGTTCGACGTCACCGCAGCGCGACTCGACGCCGCCGCAGCGACCTGTGGGTTCCCGGACAGGGAGATCCGTGACCAAGTCCAAGAGCGTCTGGAGTGTGTCCAGTCGATCCTCCGCCGGCGAGCGGAGCGAGCGGTGGCGGAGACGGGGCCGTGATCTGTGTCAGTCTGTGCCGCCCACTCGCTCCAACAACCGTCGCGCGGCCGCGTCCGCCTCCCGGCCCGTCAGGCCGTGGTCGGCGTAGGCGTTTGCGACAGCGATCCGGATCTCCTCGGACGAGTGCGTCTTGCGAGTGTCGAGGTACCACCCCTCGCGGAGGTACTCGCGGAGTTCTTCGATCTTCTGGGTGCGGAAGTGGTTCACGCCGGGGAGCCCATCGAGCACGCGCTTCGGGTCGCCGTCGACGCGCTCGGCAAGTTCGCTGACCTCGTCGATGAAGGTGTCAGACACGGCCCCGCTGTGTTTCAACACTTCCCGATCGATCGGTTCGCCACGGCCGACGGTGTACACCTCCGTGAACGCCTCCAGCGCGGCGCCGTGACGCCGGATGCGGTCGCGGGCGTCAGTCGAGAGCAGTTCGTCGACGTGTCCCGCGTCCAACAACGACTTCAGCTGTCCCCAGCTGTCGACCCGGACAGACAGGAGGTCGTGCAACACGCTCGGCTCCTCGGTGACGTACCAGAGGTGAGCCTTCTGTGCCCCCTCGTTCGGGTCGAACGTCGGCACGTCCAGCCGCTCGCGGTAGGCGTCGTGATCGTCGCCGTCCGGCGCAGGCACGTCGACAGTCGACGGGCCGACGTCGACCTGTGGCTCCCGAGCGGTCGGATCGTCGTCGTAGACGCCGTGGAGGGAGTGGATCGCGTGGTCCACACCGGCCCCGTCCAGTCGCTCGTGGAGGCGATCACGCTCGTCTCGTCTGCGAGCGCTCGGCGACGCTCGCGCAGTGATCGACTCCCGCCTCGTGGTTGTCGATCACACACGTCGTCGAGGTGGCACGGACGACGTACCGACAGCGCCCGGCGCTCACCGACGCCGTCGATGGCGTCTCCGGTCCCGCGCTCGACGACCCCGGTCGCGGCGACGCTCCTAGCCTCGACATCGACTACGCCTCGTTGTCGCCCGACGGTGACGTCGACGACCCTCGTCTCCACCTCGCCACCTACCGACCGAGCTGTGCCGACGACGGTCGGGCCGAGGTGTTCGCGGAGTATCTCCGTGGGGGACTCGAAGAGGGTGTGCTCGGTGATGTCGACGACACCGCCGCCGAGCAGGCCGGCGGTGTCGCGGCCGCGCTGGACGGTGACGCGACGCTCGACGACGACGCCGCGCGCCTCCTCGAAGAACTGAGGGCACTCGCAACGGACACCGCCGAGCGCGCCCGGTGCTCGCCGACGGCAACTCAGCGTGTGCGCTAGCGGCTGGGGACGCGGGAGACGGAGTTCGCGCTGTTCTCGAAGGCGGTCTCGTCGCCGACGCTGGCGACTCCTGGTCTCCGGTCAGACCGCGCGAACTGGACGACCTGCCGTCGTTCGGGCGTGCCGTGGTTCTGTTCTGGGGTCGACCGGCCGAGTTGGGGAGCATCTCGGTCGGTCGGTGCTCCGGGGTGCTGTCGCGCCGCGTTTCCGTCGACCCCCCGGGGGTTCGGGGGTGATTGCGGGTCGACGGAAATGATAAGTGCTAGGCGGGCAGTAGCACACTGTACGTGTCCGATTCGGGCACGGTTTCGGATGAACCCGTTGTGGGGTTGAAGCCGGTGCCAGTCCGAGCGGTAGGCGCAGTCCGTGCGTGTTCCAGACGAACCCGTTGTGGGATTGAACCCTCGACACGCTCGACCCGCGGAAGGTGCCCGCCAGGACCGCCCGAGACGTGAGCCGAGAGGTGGCCGACGGGGTCACGCAGCGTCACGTCGACGAGGAGAGGGTCTTCCCCGAGGAGATTGGTGTCGTCGCCCGGGGGAACCTGTCGAGGCAGTCGTCGCGTTAGACCAGCCACCCGACCGCAACTACGTGAGG